>CALGJW010000532.1 GCA_937930025.1 uncultured Saprospiraceae bacterium
GAAATTTACCTTTCCTAAATCCAATATTGCCACTCCTAATTTAGCGAAATAGTCCCCTTCACCATCATCATCAATCAAAAATGTAGCACCTAAGTCTACTGCAAAACCTTGTCCTGTAAATTCATTTGCAAAGGACTCAGACTCCAAACTGGCAGTTGTAAAACCAAATGAAGCGTCTAGCTCTGAAATATAGAGAGAATCATCTTGGACCTTGTTTGAGATCAAGGGTTGAGCTAAATCGAAATAAAAGCTTTCATAAGCCTTCATCAATTTAAGACTTCCACCAAAACTTGCCTTTCCAAAGTAGGTCTCTCTTGAATTACTATAACTCAAGGCATATTCTTGCCAAACCATCCCACTGATTGAGAATGGTTCAAGCTCAAGTGGATTTCCTAACGCAATATCTTGGTATTGGTAATACCCTAAATCATTATCAATATTAAAGCCTCCAAAGGCAGCTCTGAGCTTTGTTTGAAAACCAATAGCATTGGAGTTATTAATATTTATCATCAGGGCAGGGCCCATTATTTCGGTATATAGACTGAAAAATCTTGTTTTGTTATCATTTGTAAAATCTACGACCACATCATCGGCTGATCGATTTCCAGGTAAGTTTTCTAAATCCGGAGCAAATTGAATCTCCTCTGACATAGAAATTAGATGTGGAATATTTGTAGGTGTTGCGTAGACAAAGTTATTTTCAAGAAAAATACCAGCTCCGACCATATTGAAATCCCAGCCTAAAGCAAAATGTGCTCCGTTCGCGGGATTTAAGGAAAGTGAGTTGACTCCTGAATACTTTTCGATTCTAAGTCCCAATTGTTCTTGAGAAAAACTGATAAGATGGAATAGGCAAAAACAGAGTAGCAAGGATAGTTTTGTACGCATAACGGTAGTGGCTCTTTATTAATAAATAAAGTGCTTGCTCGTATGTGTTATTTCCTAACATGCCAATTTTGTGCCTATTTGTAATTTGCCTGTCGAATATATAGGAGGAAGTGACAATTAACCGTTAAGAAAGGCGACTAATTTTGGAAAAAAAATGATTATTCCTACCAAGAGGGCAGTCATAGCAGAGATTAATACAGCACCGGCGGCTAAATCTTTTGTTTTTTTTGCAAAAGGATGAATCTCTGGACTTACTAAATCAGTTAAAGTCTCAAGAGCTGTATTAAAGGTTTCAGCAGATATTACAAAACCAATACATAGGATAATTATCGCCCACTCAGTTGTTGAAAGGTTCAACCAAAACCCTAAAACGGTTGCAAAAAATGCTGCCGCTAGATGAATTCTTGCATTGGGAGTGGATTTAAAAAGGGACTGAACTCCTTCGAAAGCATAACCAAAGCTCTTAAAAAGTCGATTCGGCATTCTTTCTTTTTCTATTGATTTGATAGCTTCCTTGAATGCCAAACTGTGCTTGGTTGGGAGCATAGATATTTTGAAAACCCACGCATTTGATCTGGTCGGAGAATAAAATATAGTCGGTGGGGGATTGGAAAATATCTGAGATTCCTATGGCCGCAGATATTCGACTATCCTCTAAATTAGCTTCGCTTCTAAAATTTTGGATTTCACTCCACCAGGGTGGTGCATGGAAATTCCCCATGATTAAAACAGGATTTTCAACCAGTTTAGTAAGCCCGCTAAGCTGACTTATTTGCTTTTTCATTGAAGTATAAGCCGTATTATATAGGGGAGGAGTAGTATGAACTGCGAAAAAGTCTAATTCCTTTTCATCCATTTTAAGCTTGCCATGAAGATTAGGCACACCCTCCGAGAAGAAGGTATCAATAGAGATCAATGGATATTTTGAATATACTGCCAAACCAAAAGGGTCCAATCTCTCTATCGTTGTGTTATAAGGGTATTCTTCATGCAAAGTCTCATTTAATAGGTATTTCCATTCCGGGGTAACATCTTGAACAGAGATGAGATCAGCATTGCTTTCTAATATAGTTTCCACCGCGGCTTCTAAGTCGTCATCCGCTGAAGTCATATTGAAATGAGCAACATTTACTACTTGACCAATTGTTTTAATTGGATGAAGCAAAGTCGAATTACTAGAATTCTTGAGAAATATACAAAGACCAGCACAACAGATAAAGGAAGTCATCATCAAACCCGGTTGTTTGATTACGAGAAAAAACAGGCCCAATGCCAAATAACTTAGCATAAAAATACCTGCAAATCGAGTTCCGATCTTAATAAATAAATAGTTTGGAGTATATATACAGATGATAGCACCCAGAATAATAAGCAGGGTGAAGGTTATGTTGATAGGACGTTGGTTGAATACGCGTGTTAGCATTTCAATCGCAAATATAGGTTATTAAGGACCACAAAGCTAATCAGTCCAGCCGTTCTGCCAAAATTATCGGTGATTTAAATCGTTCTAAGTCGCCATCTGCTGTAAAACGCTCCATCCAAAGGACATATATCCCCATTCTGGCCTTATTTCCATCAAGAGTCTCGCCATCCCAACGGAAAAAAGCTTTTTTCCCTGCGAAGTAGTTTTGAGCAATATCTTTTACTAGCCTGCCTTGTACATCAAATACCTTAATATTCAATAAAAAATCCTTTTCAGCCTCTTCGTATTGAATGCTTAGAAAATCTTCAAAACCATCATCATCTGGAGAAAATTTATCAGGAAAACTAAAAGGAGAGGATCCAATTGCAATGTCTGGTATTTGCTGGCTATTAGGTCCAGTTGGTGTGGCAAACCCTACAGACTGGCTTGCTGAACGCCAGTTTTCTCGATTGTTAGTCTCATCGATTTCGCTTATTCTTTCTAGAGAGATGCCATCTATAACATCAAATAACGGATTGTGCCAAGAATCCTCATAATCCAATCGATCAATAATTTCTTGACTTGGAAAATCACCATACATCAATAATATAGTTCCTTCTTTATCACTCAATGTTGGAAGATCTGCATTTAATAACTGAGTTGGATTTGGAACTTCATAACGCAATTCTATGTCACTCGGACGTTCACTCAAAGCAATGTGAACTTTCGGCAAAATTAGATTTGAAGTACTAATTTGAGAAACTTGAAAAGGTAAATCGTTACTGTCGACGCTCGCAATAAATAAACTACTTAAGGAATATATATTGTTCGTCGGATTAATTAATTCTACGAAATCGGAACCTCCGGTTTGGGGATTAAATAGGACTTCATTAATTAGAATATCACCGGGCGAAGGAGTAATTGGAATCCCAAATTGACGACAAGCACTCTCTTGGATTTCATCTGAAAGACAATCTAATGTATTTAGACTTAGACAACATTCATACACCACATTGGTATCAAAAGGTGCTGAAAATTGAACATTTAGAAAATTTTGCGACTCTGTTTCGAAATCGACATTTGAGGCAGTAAAACCATCGACTTCAATATATTCTAGATGATCCAAGATGTCATTAGAAATGGACCGATTGAATTCAATTTGAATCTCATTGGAGGAGGTAGGTGTAATATTTAGGATTTGAAAAGGAATAACCAAAGGCTCTAAATTAGCATTAGAATTTATTGCTCCCGGAGTTCCACCAATATTCGCAGAGGAAGCAGCCCAATTTTCTTTTAGCAGACAGGGACGAGAAGTATCCAGTAGTTCTAAGCTATACCCTCCATCGTCTCGATCCGAATTTTGATACCAATCAATAGAGTAGGAGACTGCATTAATCAATTGGTCATCCCTATCTATTAATTTAAGTTCTTCTCCACCATTTGTAAGACTTGGAAAATTGGATAGGTCAAGTGCGTTGCTAAGAGATTCGTAAACGATTCCACTCGAAGTTTTATAGATCAACAAATAGGTCCCTTTTTTCAAAATATATTCGGGTAATAATATTTCTGAGGACCCATCTGCAAAAGTCATATTCTCCAATTGAAAATTTTTTTGAGACCGATTATAGATTTCTACGAATTCAACTTCCGGCAATCCAACACCTGGAGTTGGATCGGCCATAATTTCAGTAAATATTATATCCCAAGGTTCTGGATCTTCTACTTTTAAAAAATCAA
>CALGJW010000533.1 GCA_937930025.1 uncultured Saprospiraceae bacterium
TAAAGCCCATTTTGAAAAAATCGGATTGCCTTTCTTTTTGTTGGAAAAAATGAAGCCAATGATCCTGGCCACTTTTGCCTCTGGTGATATGGGAGCTGATATGCAAAGTGGTGCTATCGTTTCGTACGAAATGGAGTTGATGAAAATGGCCGAAGAAAAAGAAATGACCACAGCTGGGTTAGAAACTATTGCCTTTCAAATGAGCATGTTCGATAGTATCGCATATGAAGATCAAGCAAAAATGCTGATAGAATCTATCAAAGGAGAATCAACCGATACCACAGACTCTCAATTTGATGAGATGGTGGAATTATACAAGCAGCAAGACATCGAAGGAATGCAGGCTTATATGTCAGGAGAAGAATCATTTGAAAGTTACGAAGATGTGTTACTCACCATGAGAAATGTCAATTGGATTCCACTTATGGAAGGAATGATGAAAGAACAACCAACTTTTTTCGCCGTAGGTGCTGGACATTTAGGAGGAAAAAAAGGAGTCATTCAGCTGCTGAAAAATCAAGGCTATACCCTCACTCCAAAACCGTAATTCACTTGGCATTAATTAAATCAGTTCGTGGGTTTACCCCTTCTATTGGTGAGGATTGTTTTTTAGCTGAAAATGCTACGCTGATCGGCGATGTTATTTGCGGAGACCTATGCAGTTTTTGGTACACTGCTGTTGTCCGAGGGGATGTAAGCCCTATCCGCTTAGGAAATAAAGTCAATATTCAAGATGGCGCAGTTATTCATGGCACCTTTGAAAAGTCTGAAACGAAAATTGGAAATAATGTTTCTATTGGCCATCGAGCAATAGTCCATGGGTCAACCATAGAAGATAATGTGTTGGTAGGCATGGGAGCTATCTTGATGGATCATGTATATGTGGAATCCAATGTGTTGATAGCCTCGGGTGCAGTGGTTTTAGAAGGTACAAGGTTAGAGTCTGGTTATTTATATGCTGGCATTCCTGCTAAGAAGATTAAGCCATTAGGCGCTGAATTATTGGATGGTCAGATTAATAGAATCGCGGAGGCTTATATTAAGTATTCAGGTTGGTTTAAGGAATAGGAAAACAAGAAGGGGGTGAAAATTGTGCTAAAGTTAGATACACCCTATATTTTTTTGAACATCGTCACGGACATTTCTTGTTCTTCATAAATTTCAAATTCATTTCTTTCATAAAGCTTTTTTGCCGGATTTAACTTATTAACGCTTAGCGAAATTTTTTCTATTCCAATTTTTTTATAGGCATCTTCTATTCGTTTTAGGAGCGCTGATCCTATTCCTTTTGTTTCTATCGGCTTCTCTAACCGCCATACTTATTTCAGGTGTCTTTTCATCAATAAATCCATAACCTTTTTTATTTACTTGAAATTTTCTACCCCAAATTGCTCCAAGTAATTTGCCATCTTTCACAGCAAGAATTGCAAGGTCGTGTGCTTTAGTATTCCAATTATCAACGTATTTAGAAATTTCTGGGTTTTCTAATATAGATTTAGGAAATTTTGGCTTTCCTTTTGGAACAAATAAAGCTTCATATAGCATTTCATTTAAAAAGCCATATTCCTCTTTTTTTATTTCTCGAAAGTTGACATCCATATTTAAATCTTATTATGATGAACATGGCCAAATTCACCATTTTTCAAACCATAACTTCTCTTTATTCCCTGGCAAGCCATGATAGTTAAAAGTAATTTCGACTCCCGCTGGTATGTCCCCAATTGCAAATACTTTTAATTCATTGGATTCATAGTCCACCAGGTATTTAGCATTGGGATTTACCGCATGGTTAAAAATACTTCCAAAGCCTAATGCAATCGCCCCTTGATCTGCTTCCTCTCCCCACTCAAAATAATAGTCATATAAAGTAGTGCCTTTAATTGCTTCCATTTCTTTTAATGGAATAGGAATCACTGGACAAATTTCTATCAAACTTCCTTCAGAAATTTCTTCCAAACAGAAAACGCCTCTTCCTGAAATTTCACTGTGCGCTACGTATAATCCTGGAATTCTTTGACTCATTTTTGTCTTGTTAAATAAACCGCATATAGAATGATGGACATTCCTAATAAATGAAACCATCCAATAGATTCACCATCAGCATGTCCCCATCCCAAAGCGATCATTGGAATTAAGTAGCTAACGGTTGAAGCAAAGATAGGATTGGTTCTTTGAACTAGATAGAAAAATAGTATTGAAGCCATAGCGGTACCTAGCAAAGAGAGTAGGGTGATATAGCCTAAAGAAGACCAACCCGCTGGATCATTTATCAAAACATCTTGCACGCTAATCAAGGGCAGCAATAATATAGCTGGCGGAACAATTAGTACAAATGCAGCGGAGGATAAGGCCAAAGGATTAACTTCCTGTAATTTACTTTTTACCACATTACTGCTTAGTCCATAACAGGCAGTGGCAACAAAAACCAATGAACCATAGAACAAGGAATTCGAAAGTTCAATCGTAGATCCAAAGGTGATTAAAACAATGGCTCCAATTAAGCCCAGTACGACTCCAAGCCATTCTCTTTTGGATGCTTTAACCGAAAAGAATAGTACAGCGATTAGAATCGTATTTAAAGGGGTTAATGCACCAAGCACTCCTGTTAGTGAACTGTTTAATTTTGTCTGAGCCAATGCATATAAAAATGCGGGAATAAAAGTTCCTCCCAGGCCAACGATTAAAAAATACTTCCAGTTTGACCAATCAACTTTTTTCCGATAGGAGAAATAAATTGGGAAAAATGCAATTCCTGATAAGCTTACCCTTAGGCAAGCGAGCTGAACGGGGTTGAAGGCGACTAAACCTTTTTTTATCAAAATATAAGAACTACCCCAGACCAAGCCTAGCAGTAATAAGATCGCCCAATTTAATAGAGAATTGTTACTTACCTTTTCTTCGATCATCGTTGTATTAAAATAAGATCCGAAGATAAGCGCAAAGTTGAGAATATAACTCTTGAAGAGCTTAGTTTAGAATAACCAATTTTTGACTAATACTTTCTGTACTTGACTGCAGGTTTATGTAATAGGTTCCGGCACTTAAGTTACCTGGGTATACATTGTATGAAAGCCGACCATCGCGAATAGGAAGTAATTCTTCATATACAACCATTCCTAATCCATTCTGAATTTTTAATTGAATAGTTTTAGTTGAAAATCCTTCGCCGAAAATAATAAAGTCTTTTTGAGTCGGATTTGGGTATATGATTAGCTTTTGATTAAGCAATGAATATTGATTAGAAGACGTGAAATCGAGTGTTTGAATTAGCGTATCAGAACCACAAATATTGCTACTTATTAAAGTGACTGTATATGTGCCTGATGTCAAATAAGTATGAACTGGATTGATTAACATCGAAGTATTTCCATCTCCGAAATCCCAGAAAAAACTATCAGCATCATTAGATTTATTTTCAAAAATATATTCCGAATCATCACTATCCCAATCGAAATCGGCCACTGGGGAATCTGGAACATTTACCTCCACAATGAATTCAGTTGTATCCGATCCATGTTCATTATAGGCAATGAGGGTTGTGTTGTAATTACCAGAACTTTGATAAGTAACTACAGGCGCTTCTTCATTTGAGGTTGCTGGCATGCCCTCTTCAAAAAACCATGCGATGCTGTCCACTTGGCCGAGCGATGAGTCTGTATAATTTATAAGCAAAGCGCAAGAATCATTTTGCTCGAAATTTCCATTGGCTAGAGGAGGACCTACTACAGAAATCAATTGAGTGGTAATGCTAGTATCACAATAATTGAATACAGATAATTGAACGTTATAATCACCACCATTGGAGTAACTATGTTCGGGGTTATTATCATTGCTAGTAGAATTATCTCCAAAATCCCATAGATAGGTTAATCCATTCTCTGAGGAATTGATGAATGAAATATTATTATCATCTTGATCGATTGTAAAGCTAGCCACTGGTGCTTCCTGAATGGCAACAAAATCTGCTCTATATCGGGTATCGGTTCCTGCATCATTGCCTACAACGAGAAGCACAGCATAATTACCGGGCGCTGCATAAGTTACTACTGGATTTTGATCTTCTGAAATGCTCGGATTACCTCCGTCAAATACCCAATACCAAGAATCAGAGTTTGAAGTAGATGCATCAAAAAAGTATATGGCTTCACCAGGACAGCCTCCTTGTTTTTCTGCATAGAAATCTGGACGAGGCGTTATTTCTTCTGGAAGGATTATTATATCTTGGCTATGTATGGCAGTGTCACATCCATTGATCGCATAAAGGGTGACAGTAAAATACCCAGGAGTAGCATAAGAATGAGCCGGGTTGTTATCGGTAAAAATATTTGAATCACCCATGTCCCAAACGTAATTGGTTGCCCCGGTAGAAAAATTGTGTGTACTGGCCTGTGTTCCAAATATGTTTAATTCGAAATCAGCAGTAGGCAATATATTCACTACGTTCACCACTTTGGTTTTTGTCAGTGAGTTTTCTCCAGCAGAATTTCCTACAGTGAGTGTAGCATCATAAACACCAGGGCTATTATAATTTACTATTGGATTTTGATCAGTCGAGGAGGAAGGAGTCCCACCTGGAAAAGACCATTCCCAAGTTTCAGTATTTGATGTCGAGGCATCAAAGAATTCAACTTCAGCCGGAGAACAAGTATTTATAACTTCGAAGGTGAAAGATGGAGTAGGAGCAACTACAACTCTATTTTCTAAATCTTTTAAGAAAATAGGTGTCCCACTTAGCTGAATATTTTGTGCACCACTCATTGATATTTCTTCCGAATAACTATTGTCCCATTCTCTTTTTTCCAATTGATTAATATTAAATCCTGCTGGAAAACTATAGTTTCCACTTGCTGCTTCCGACATGTCTTCAGAAGTTTTTGCCCACAAGACATAATTATAATATCCTTCCTTGTCCAGGAATGCTGCCCCATCCAAGCTGTCAGGAAGTTGCATCTCAGCCGTTTTCTGTTCATCGAGATCAGCTTTGAACAATTGGTCTGAGGCTGTTTTGTAAGCCATCCCGCCGTTGTTTACAATCTGATCATAAGGGAACAATGAATATAGTCGCTGATAGAATCCCATCATCTGAAATTCAGTAGAAGCATCATCATAGTAATGGGACTCAGCCATATCAAAAACATGCATTTGACGAATGTCTGAACGAACACATTCTACATAAGATTTGATCAAAAAATTTATTTGTGCTTCTTCAGAACCAATGAAATCCAAAAAGGCTTTTCGCGGAACATTGATCTCTGTAATGATCCATTCTTTCTGCGGATAAGTATTTCCATCGTATCCATAATTGTCCAAAACATTTTGGAAGCTGGCCTTTGTCTCTGGTATTGTAGTGATCGCTTTATCCGTATGACGGAAATAATCGAAGCCTTGAATATCATTGTTCCATGCCCTTAATGTTCCGTCGAAATGCGGATAGGTATGAATGCCAATTGCATCAAAGTAGGCACCACCTTTTAGTGGAAAATCAGCGTTGGCTACACCATTATCTGGGTTATCAGTGTTTCGGAGTACCGCATCTAAAAAAGATGGATATCCTACAGAGGCCAATGTTACGAATCCATCTGGATCAACAGCTTTAATTACTTCAAAAGCAATTCTTAAAGTTCGGACATAATGGAAAATTGGTGCGCGTAATTTATAGTCGCAAGGATCTGGATTATTATCAAACCAATTGCCATCTACACCTTGTGGAAGATAGCCAGTAACATTTGTAAAGTCAAAACCTGGTTCGTTCCAAATTTCATAAAATTGGATGTAGTCCTTTTTAAGATTTACTAACTTATATATGTACTCAGCAAAATTATTGTTATCATTAATTGGCGTTCCATTTTCTCCGTTATCCCAAATGGGCGCATAGAGATTAGCAAACATTTCGGATTGATGATCTGCACAGTAAAAATTTGTATCTCGATTTTCTTCCGCAGGGAATCCAACAATCAATGTATTATCGTAAAGTCCAATTTTATCGAAATGGTTGTAGTTTTCTACTCTCGCATCCCAACCAAATTGTTGAATAAAAGAATCAAACAGACCAGGGCGTATTGATTGTACACCAACACCTTTTATTCCTAACTCAGGTCGGCCCTTTGCAATGTCAGCTAAAGTTCTATCATTCCAAGGAGGAAAATAACCCAAGTTCACACCTGGTTTGAATTCTCCCGTATATACTAAAGCTTGTTCGTTAGCGGTATAGGTTGGTTTAATATGATTATCTGCTAATACCAAAACATCTACTTCCGTTGATGATTGACAACTATTGGAAGCAATTAAACTTACCAGATAAACGCCTTGTTTTTCATAAGTGTGCACGGGATCTTTTGAGTCAGAAAATTTTCCGTCTCCAAAATCCCATTGATATTCTGTAGTGAATGGACTTTCATTTGTAAACGTTACAGTCAAGCCATTGGTTTGAAAACTATAAGCTGGTTTGGGCTTCGGATCAAATACCTTAATAAAGACACTATCATAGGAGGTTTGACCATTCCCAGTGGCAGTTAAAAGGACTCGATGTTGGCCTAAAGTATTAAAGGTAACTATTGGATTTTCTTCAGTCGAAGAAGCGGGAGATCCATTTTCAAATTCCCAAAGCAGATTTTCATAAGGACCTGAAGTGGCATTATAAAATTCAATTGCAACTGGCAGACAACCTGTGGTAGTAGAACCTGAGATTTTTGCATCTACATTCTGTCCAAATAGTATTTGGGTTAAAAGGCATAAGCTGAATGCGAACAGTAAACGTATTTGCGTTATCTGAGTCAATTGTTTAAATATAATGATATAAAAATCGGTAAAAAGCTAGGAACGGAAACAGTAAGAAGCTCCAAATTGTTGATTTATTAACTTATATGCAAGATTCTTGCCAGTCACTTACCCTTTAGTAGCTTGTGGGACAAATAGTTACGGCCTTATTTGTAATAAAATAAGGCCGTATAAAGCTTTTTCCTATATTAAATTAGCTCATTCTTTTTTTTCTTCTGGAGTGTCAACTTCCGCTTCAATGACCTGGATTTCCTCTTTTGCAGCGGGTATAGGGGTTTTTTCACCAAGGTAGTCTGGCAGATTCATTCCTGCCATATTAAACAAATCTGTCAAGGGTGGGACTGATTTATACAATCCAGAGACAAATCGAGAAGTAGCGTTTCCTTCTCCTTCCTTGTTTGATCCACCTTCCCATACCGTTACTTTGTCAATCTTAATATTCTTGATGGCATCCACTTGGGTTTTCACCAACTCTTCCAATTTATCAGCAATGATCATTAATACTGCGTCTTTGGATTTTCCGCCAGCGGCATGAACGATTTTTTCAAAACCTTCTGCTTGTCTATTTAGGACTTCCAAGATACCTCTGGCTTCAGCTTCTCTTTTCATATAAAGTGCATCAGCTTCCCCTCTGGCAATTCTTCTGATTTGTTCTGCTTCTGCTTCCGCGTCTATTTCCAATCGTCTTTTCGCTATTTCGGCGTTTACAATTGTATCCGCCTCTTGAGTAGCCATTTCCCTTTTTGCTCTAGCCATCTCAGCTTCTTGCTCGGCCTGATAAGATTCTTCCAAAGCTTTGGCTGCCTGAATTTTTTCAGATGACATGGCTATTCTTAATGCTTCGGCTTCCTTCTGTCTTCTTTCCGCATTGGATGCCGCCATTCTAATAGCTGCATCATTTTCTCCATCAATGGCATTGGCTTGAGCAGCGGCTTCTCCTACTTTAGCTAGAGCGTCTGCTTCTGAAACCTGGATTCTTTCAGTTTGGTTTGCTTGAGCTTGTCCAATAGAACCATCCCTATTTTTCTCTGCAACAGATTGTTTTGCATCGTTTATTGCTTTAGCGGCTGCTTCCTTTCCAAGTGCTTCGATATAACCAGATTCATCTTGTATATCGGTGACGTTTACGTTGATTAGTTGTAAGCCAATTTTTCTCAATTCCGCTCCTACATTGCTGGCAACGTTAGTTAAGAATTTATCTCGATCTGAATTGATCTCTTCAATATCCATAGTTGCAACAACAAGTCTCAGTTGACCAAAGATGATATCCTTTGATATATCTCGAATTTGGTCGGTACTTTTTCCAAGCAAACGTTCTGCGGCGTTTAGCATTACGCCGGGTTCGTTTGAAATACCAACAGTAAATCTTGATGGCACATTCACCCGAATATTTTGCTTACTTAAGGCTCCTCTTAAGTCCACATCAATGGAAATGGGCGTCAAATCTAAATATTCGAAATCTTGAATGACTGGCCATACAAATACAGCTCCACCTGCCAATGTTTTGGCCGATCCTTGTCCTGTACGTCCATACACTACTAAAATTTTGTCTGATGGACATCGCTTATAGCGTGCGATGAAAAATAATGCCATGAGGATGAACAGACCGACTCCTGCCGCGCCTACGATTAATGCAACTTGTCCCATATTCTATTTTGTTTTGATGATGTCTAAATTTCGGTCTTGCCCAAAGGCTGTATAGCTTCAACAATCAAAATGTTGTCTTCTAATACTTCAATTACTCTTATTGGTGCTCCATTTGGAATACTACTCCCTTCGGTGATCGCACGCATTTCTCTCTTATTTTGTCCAATTTGAACTTGAACTTTTCCCATTCCCTCTTTTCCTCCAGGTATAGTCAAATAAACTTCTCCTTTTTGAAAAAGCGCTTGCTCTAAATCTATCGTACCACTTTGATTAAACTTCGTAAAAAGATAAAGCATGTATGCCACAATGAGCATTGCAAATATTCCTGATAATCCCGAGCCAACCAGCACTGCTAAGAGGGATGATCCTCCTTTCAACATTAATACCCCTGTCCAGCCAAAAAAAGTAAAGAAAGCAACTATGCTTCTCACCGATAGAAGGCTAAAGTCAAAATCCATTCCTCCGGATCCTCCATCTCCCAATTCTGCCTCTACATCGGCATCAAAGTCGAACCCAAAAAGACTCACGACAAACTGAATTACGAAAAGAACAGAAAACGTCAGGGAGATGCCCCAGAAGACTTGCTCAACTGAGGTCAATGCTCTAAACCAATCTCCAATAAATAATAAGGTCATAAGTTTTCAAAAACGAGGTTTTCATATCCCCTCTGATTTCTCTAAAACTAAGCAATAAAAGGTTGAAATATGATATCTTTCTACTAAAGACGTCAAAATTTCGGCTAATCTTTTAGATTTTTTAGACACAATCACAAGTTTTAGTATTAAACCTTTTAAAACCTATCAACATAGGCTAATTCTAAGCTATGATTTTTTACTTTTGTACATCCAAAAACTACACAATTCACCAACGAAAAAATCTAACTTTTAATGAGCGAGGTAAAACTGTTTTCTGGCACTAAATCCGAATATTTAGCCGAAAAAATTGCTGACTATTATGGCTATTCTTTAGGCGATAAGACCTTGCTAAAATTTTCGGATGGTGAAATGCAACCGATTATTAATGAATCAGTGCGAGGTAGTTATGTTTTTTTTATTCAATCAACGTTTGCACCTGCTGATAATCTTCTTGAATTATTGCTAATGATTGATTCTGTAAAACGGGCAAGCGCGGGATACATTACAGCTGTGATTCCTTATTTCGGTTATGCCAGGCAAGATCGAAAGGATAAGCCCCGAGTTCCGATTTCAGCTAAGCTAATTGCAAATTTAATCGAGGCAGCCGGCGCTCATCGAATCATGACAATGGATTTTCATGCCGACCAAATTCAAGGCTTCTTTGATATTCCTGTGGATCATTTGAAGTCAGAGGCTATTTTTATTCCTTATTTGAAAAACCAAGATTTGACTAATGTAACATTTGCTTCTCCTGATGTAGGCGGAGTAAAACGGGCAAGAACCTATGCCAAGTATTTTGAACGTCCATTAGTTATTTGTGATAAGTACAGAAAAAAAGCCAATGAAGTGGCTGGAATGACCCTAATTGGTGATGTTACTGGTGCTGATGTTATCCTAGTAGATGATTTAGCTGATACCGCTGGGACATTAGGAAGGGCTGCGGATCTACTGATGGAAAAAGGAGCTACTTCAGTACGTGCTTTATGTACCCATCCTGTATTATCTGGAAAGGCCTATGAAAACATTGAAAAATCAGCCTTAAAGGAGTTAATTGTTTGTGATACCATTCCTTTGACTCAAAAATCAAAGAAAATTAAGGTTTTGTCCACGGCTAAGTTATTCGCTCGAGCCATTAGAAATACACATGAAAACCGATCAATTTCTGCTCTATTTGTGGAAGGATAGGTTTTTTTCCAAAATCTATGATTTATTGGACTTAACGGTGGATTTGGATTGAAAAATTCCTATCTTTGCGTGCCTTTTGAAAAAAGAATACAATTATTATGAAATCGATATCAATTCAAGGAACTAAAAGAGCCGATTTAGGAAAGAAAAGCTCAAAAGCTGTTCGTAGATCAGGTCAAATCCCTTGTGTAATTTATGGTGGAAGCGAAAACATCCATTTTTCAACTACAAAGTTGGCTGTTAGAGATCTAGTTTACTCTGCAGAATTTAA
>CALGJW010000534.1 GCA_937930025.1 uncultured Saprospiraceae bacterium
GTTTAGATCGCTCCGAATTTTAGTCCCTGGAGCATACAGCGTCCAATTTGAAATACGGATGTATCGATCATCTGAAAGGGGTTTGTATATCCCTGCTGTCGCATAAAAATGTTGAACTCGACGAATGGCAAAACCACCTTCTTTAGTTTCGTATCTCAAGTCTAGGCCAAGCACCTGAGGAATTGAAATTCCAGCATATACATGGCAGTCTTCCAAAAATCCACTTCCTAATTGTCGCCAAGCAAATACTCCTGCACCCACATCAGGATATAATTGAGATTGGTCATTACCAATCAAAATATCATTTTTATCACGGAGTTCTATGTCCGAAAGATTGATTCGGTATTGAACAAGTCCGCCATGTATTCCTAGAGACAATCCACCAGTTTGGGGATCATTGCCGACCATGACAGCCAATCTACCATAAGCTCCACTAAACCCTGTAGGGCCAGTTTGATCATTGATCAAATGTCCTCCGTAAATCAAGCCTGTGTTGTCACCATTGTGAAAAAGATAATCTCCTCGTACGAATTGCGTAATTGGACCATTATCTAGCTGAACCCATTGTCGTCGAAAACTAGCACCAAAGCTCATATTATAACCACTGATCATATGATCATGATTTACTGCTGCCGGATTGATAATTCCAATCTGGTCGTTCTGAGCAGAATACAAAGGAAGATGCTGACCAAGGCAATGGAAAGCACAGAAAATGGCAATTGCTGTTAAGAAACTCTTGTTCATGGGATAAACGAAAGGTCAAAGGTAAATAAAAACGGGGTGGTAGTAAATACCCTAAATCAGGGTTTTTACGTATAAAGTTTGGTCTATTTCAATGGTCTTGTACTAAAGACGGATACTTCTGAAAACTCGTTGCGTTGAATAAAATGCTGTTAAGTAGACATTAACACTTATTTAATGGAACTGCATACAACATTATCGGCCATAAAGTGGTCTATATATATAACAGAACGACAATTAACCAGAACAAAAAATGAACTTAAAGGAAATCAAATTAGGCTTGGCAGTGGATCTGGTAAATCAGCCCCCGCAAAAAGAGATTCTATCAAGAGTCTATAGGTCTGTGGATCAATTTCGAGCTTACCTTGGAAAGTTTACAGATGTTCAGCTTAATGCAAAGGAGCGATTTGGATCTCATTTAAAATCCAGCTATACCTTGCAATATGAAAACGCTACAATAAATCTTGACCTCTTAACAAATCCTCTGACCCATTCCCAAACCGTTTATGGGTTCAATATAAATTAGCTGCGGATTTCCCCTCCGTGGCTTTTTAGTTTCAGCGGATGGTCTTAATCTCTTTTCTTTGCTTTTTTCTTCTTAGCAAAATTTCCTTTCTTACTTCCTCCTTTTTTATCTTTTGAATCGTATGATTTGCCATAAGACTTTTTGTCTTTCTTCTTCTTTTTCTTATCAGAAGGTATGCCATCAGGATTTACGCGTAATGCATGTCCTTTATATTCTGCATCCTTGAATCGAGAGCTTATTTTTTTAACTAGGCCTTTTTCGATTGTGAAAAAAGAATTTCTCTTAGAGATATTTACTTCGTTAATATCATTCGCATCAACTCCACCATACTCAGCAATGACTTTTACTAAATCCTTTTTCGATTCAAAATCCATCGATCCGAGATTAATGAACATGCGTTGAGCACCTTCTATGTCGGAATTTTGTTCCCGACGGTCCTCTCTTTTATTTTTTCGTTCTGAACGATCCTCTCCTCTATTTCGATCCGATCTTTCTGATCTACGATCAGATCTTCTTTCTGATCTATCCGATCTTCCTCCATATGAATTACGATCGCTTCTTCGTCCTCCTCGATCTCCACGATCTCCTCTTCCGTAGGATTCTGAACGATCCTCCCTTCTTCTTTCTGATTTCTGAGGACGTTTTGCCTCTTCCATGGCAATGAACATTTTTTCAAATGAAAGACTTATCGCTTTTGCTATAATCTCATCCTTTGAAAAATCTTTGAGTTCTTCACTTAGATCATCTATTAATTTTTCTGCCTTTTTATGAATCGCTGCATCCTTCCATTTATCCAGATATACTTTTAGCTGATTTTTTACCACATTGGACATGTCTGGCAATTCAATCATTTCAAATCTTGCCTGAATGATATGTTCTAAGCGCCGTAGTTTACTTTTCTCTCTTGGAGAAAGCAATATGATGGAGACGCCCTTTTTTCCAGCACGACCAGTACGTCCAGAACGGTGGGTATAGAAGGCCAGGTCATCAGGAATATTGAAATTGAAGACATGTGTGATGTCATTCACATCAATACCTCTGGCTGCTACATCTGTTGCACACAAAATCTTCAATCTCTTCTTTCGGAATTTTTCCATCACTCGATCTCGCTGTGCTTGGCTAAGATCACCATGAAGTGCATCTGCATTATATCCATCATTGGTTAGCTTATCAGCCAACTCTTTTGTATCTCTTCTTGTTCGGCAAAATACCAATCCAAATATCCCAGGATCTGCATCTAACATTCTACGCATGGCAGGATATTGATTCGGACGCGTCACTACTAAGTATTGGTGAGAAATATTTTTATTGGAAGAATTTTTTTCACCAGAACTTATTTCTTGCGGGTTGCGCATATAGTTCTTCGCTATTCGGGCCACTTCTTTGGGCATGGTAGCAGAGAACAACCAAACGTTTTTATCATCAGGTGTAGTGACTAAGATTTCATCGATGTCTTCTTGGAATCCCATATTCAACATCTCATCTGCCTCATCCAAAACTACGTATTGCACCTGCGTCAAATCCACTACCCTTCTGTTGATCAAATCTTTTAGCCTTCCAGGAGTAGCTACAATGATCTGCGCACCGTCTCTAATTTTTTTAATCTGCGTTCGGATATCTGCTCCACCGTAGACAGGTACGATACGCATCTTTCTGATATGACTGGAAAAGTTATCTAGTTCCTTTGTGATTTGCATACAAAGTTCTCTAGTTGGTGCTATGACCAAAGCTTGAGTAACTTTTGATTTAGTATCTACTAAATCAATCATAGGTAATCCAAAGGCTGCCGTCTTTCCTGTTCCGGTTTGCGCTAGGCCAACTAAATCAGTATCTCCTTCCAATAAAATTGGGATAGCTTCTGACTGAATTTCGGTAGGGGTTTCGAAACCTAATTTTAAAATATTAGCTACTAGCTCAGGGGAGATTCCTGTATCTGCAAAACTGCTCATAAATTTTCATTTGGGCAAAAAGGACTGTCTCTATGCCAAATCGAGTGCAAAGGTACGGGAAATTTAGATGTGAAAGCTAAGACTTTATAGATTTGCTTTAATCAACATTCAACTCAAACAATTAATGAACAGCACGTTAGCTTCGAGTCCATTCAATTTCCATTTTTGGATTCTGCAATCTGCGATAAGTAAAGTATATAATTCCTAAACTAATCAAAGAACCCAAAGCAATAGAACCTGTTGACCCTAAAATGGTATATATTAATTGCAGTATGGCAGAACCCGCTTTTGCGTTTCTAGCAGACCTACTATACCCTTCTCGATTAGATTCCAAAGCAGAAGCATCATCAATAGTAGCCATCAGGAAGATAAAGCCGATGGAAAGGGCCAAGAAAAAGACACCTTTTAAAATTTGCCATATTTTCTTTTCTTCGGTTGTATGTTCTTTTAATCCTATATGTTGTCCTAAAAATTGACCATATCGATTGGCTGCTTCCTCACTATTAAACACCAATGATCTCTTCTTTAATTTTTGTTTTTCATTGATATATTTAACCTTTACAGTACCCGAAGTTTCATGAAAAGAAATCGATTGTACGCTTTCCAACGGAATCTCTAATACTGTGCTCAACATGCTATTTTTCTCTTTTCTTGCAAGCACCTCTTCTATCGAGTTATCCTTTCTAGAACTCAAAAAAATATTGTCCGAAGTGGTAACGATCGATGGATACATTTGTCTAGACTCCAAGCGGATCACTTTATTTAGCATAATTAGGTAAGTTTAAGTGCCAGCTAAGGTAATTATTCCGCTTTAGAGCACCACCGAAAATTTCATTCTTGTTCGATCTAAAAATTAAAATTATTTATAAATGCGAAAAATCATTATCGATTCAAGAGGTACTTACCGGAGGTGCCCTTTATTTTAATTACTACAAACCACTATATTGGAGCTCCTTTACTGACAATAAGCTCTATACAATACTTTGCAATAATTGGTTAGATGAAAAGAATACAACTTTTTGAATTCGAAGATTTCCATTGGTTTCCTAAGGTCATTCGAAATAGCATGACTAAACTTATTGTAGTATTTCACAAAATGATGGGAACAAGCGAAACCCTTGCGAGCCTTTTTTCATCCTTACAAAAGAATTATTCTTTTGACCAAATTGTTGACTTGGGATCTGGGGCAGGTGGTGCTATGCCAGAAGCTATTCGATTATTGAATGAAAATCAAGATGGAACAAAGACAAAATTAATATTGACAGATCTCCATCCAAATCAAAACTTTATTGATGAAATCAATCGATCTGGTATTCCAAACATTTCCTATTCTTCGGTATCAACGGATGCTACTAATTTTGCGACAGCGCCGGCAGGACTAAAAACAATGATTGCCAGTTTTCATCATATGCCTCCATCTCAAGCAAAAAACATATTGCGATCTGCTCAAGAAAACAAACAGCCATTTTTCATATTAGAAATAGCTGAAAATAATATTCCGACCATTCTTTGGTGGTTGCTACTTCCATTGTCACTAACCATCTTATTTATCATGTGTCTTGTCATGACTTTATTTGTCCGACCGCTCACTTGGCAACAATTATTGTTTACTTATTTGATTCCGGTAATTCCAATTTGTTATGCTTGGGATGGACAAGCTTCATTGATTCGCACCTATACATTTGACGACATCAAAGAAATGTTGTCAGAATTTCCTACAGACGGATACACTTGGGAAATGGAAGTTGTGAAAAATAAAAAAGGACGAAAAGCTGGTTATTATGTCCAAGGACTTCCTGAATAAATTAATGACTATTTATTTAAGTTTTATTCCTTTTAAACAAAAAATAAAACGGGACTCCTATCAACAAAACAATCAATCCGGCTAAAGCCTGCTTCGGTTCACGGACAAATGCGTTTAATACAAACAATCCACTAATCAACACAAAGAAGGCAGGAATAAAAGGATACCAAGGAACCTTTACTGGTCGGTCGGCTTCCCTTCTTTTTTTCCTAAAAATAAATAAACTAAAACCTGCTAAGGTCATGAAAAGAATATCCATGATGGTTACATACTTTATTAAGTTGGCAAAAGTTCCCCAAAAAAGTAAAAGTACAATTGCCCAGATGGCTTGAATACCCATAGCGTAAATCGGCGTTTTATATTTAGGATGAATATATTTTAGCTCTTTAAAAAAGATTCCATCTTCAGCCATCGCAAAATATATCCTTGGCGCGGTCATCGTATAAATTGCGATGGTCCCAAATACTGAAATAGCTATGACCAGGGCCATCAATTTACCTCCCCAAGGAACTATGGTCATCATGGCATCACCAGCTACCTTATCAGTACCAGCAATGGTATCTAGTGGCAGCAACATCATATAAGATAAATTGGCCAATACATAAACGATGGTAACTATCAAAACTCCAAAAACCATTGCTTTGGGCACAACTCGCTCAGCTCCAATGGCCTCACTGGCGAGATAAGAAGCATGATGCCATCCACCAAA
>CALGJW010000535.1 GCA_937930025.1 uncultured Saprospiraceae bacterium
ATCGATTGGTTAAATAAATCAATTATTATTTCATCTATTACTTTAAAGTAAGTAGAGTGCGCTCCACCACTTCCCCAAACGTTCATCTCTCGATCTACGTGAATTTCTTTTGAGCCCGCCGGTAAATTCCAAAATAGAGTAGGGTTCCCAAATATTAAATCTTTCAGTTTCCTAAAAGCGGGAATGTAGGATACCGTCACACCATAGGCACTTGCCCGCTTTGCATAGAAAAAACCTTTTTCAGTAAAACTATAAGTGTCCTTCTTTTTCTCAAACCAGCCGAGGTATGCAAAGAAATCCAACAAACGACTAAAACTTTCTCCATCCTTGTGAAATTCTTCAGGTAAAAAGGAAGCCTCCATGAAATATTTGTGAAACATTCCACCCATTCCGAGTGCCACAACGGTAGGCCCAACGATGTGCCCCTCTATATGTTTTAAAACTTGATTTTGAATTGCGGTCTTTAGCGGATTGTCGGAATCAGATAAACCATAACTATTTTTAAATTTTTTGAAAATTGCTTCTAGCGCCAAAAATGGAACCTTCTCAAATTTGCGTTGATGGTATTTTTCGGATAACAGCATTAATTCTACTACATCCTTGTATAATGGAATAAGCTCAAAGGCAATTTTACTTTTCTCGTTGATAGATACCCAAATGTCGTTCAATCCCTTGATTTCATATGCTAACCAACCTTGGGAGGCTAACACTCTGAGTGCCACATTTAGATATCCTTCATTTGCTTTTAATTCAGTGCACAAGGTAGAAAGCGAACATTCTTTTTGCTCAATCAAATAAGCTAAAACCCCTCTTTCATGCAAGGTGTATGCAGTGGGTGCGGTTACTATTCCATCCAAATGACGAAATAAATCTGATCGGAGTTCGCTTTTTTCGGCCTTTGTCATATTCAATTATTTAGATTGAAATTTGCTAACCCAAGTATAACGTATTTTCAACAAATAAGATTCCAATATTGGAATCGAAGACCAAAGAGAAATGATATATTTACTACAAGTTAAATTAGGGAATTCCGCCACTTCGGTGTTTGGGTCAATTTCTTTTTCAAATTTGGTTTAGGGGTAACAAAAAAAGCAGTAAAGCATGATAGCATTAATTCAAAACGCACTTAAGTATGAATCTAGAATCGCAGTTAAATACGCAACAGAAAAGTATACTTATGAAGATCTATTGACCGCATCTGAGCATATCGCTTTGGCTTTGCTCAATGGAAAGAAAGATTTGAAGGAGGCTCGAATTGCTTTTTTAGTTCCCCCGGGATTTGACTACGTAAAATTGCAATGGGGAATTTGGAGAGCTGGAGGAATAGCCGTGCCCCTCTGCGTGAAACATCCTATACCTTCTATTAAATATGTCTTGGACGATACCAAGGCTTCCAAAATTTTATATGCTAAGGAATTTCATGAGTTTTTGACGCCACTTCGATCAGCCGCTGAAAATAAATTTGTGGATATAGAAAATATAGAAGCTTCAAAAGGAACGTTACCGGATGTGGACCCCCAAAGAAGAGCAATGATTCTTTACACAAGTGGGACCACTGGTAATCCAAAAGGAGTTGTCACTACACACCAAAATATTGAAACCCAAATCACCTCATTGACCACTTCTTGGGAATGGGAGGTAGACGATCATATTTTGAATGTGCTCCCACTGCATCATGTACATGGGATTGTGAACGTGCTTTCCTGCGCCCTTTGGTCTGGCGCCTGCTGTGAATTTTTGCCCAAATTTGATGCCACTAAAATCTTTGAAATATTTTGTAAAAAAGAAGTAAATCTCTTTATGGCAGTGCCAACGATTTATTACAAACTTATTGCTCAATGGGAAAAACTTCCGCAAGAAAAACAAAAAGAAATTTCTGCGGTTTTGAAAGAATTTCGATTGATGGTTTCTGGCTCTGCAGCCTTACCTATTTCTGTTTTGGAAAAATGGAGAAGTATAAGTGGTCAGACCTTATTGGAAAGATATGGAATGACAGAAATGGGAATGGCAATAAGTAATTCTTATCGAAATGAAAGGTTACCGGGATACATTGGATTGCCATTGAATAATGTGGCGGTGAGATTAGTGGACGAAAATGGAAAATATGTTTCAGGAGGTACCCAAGCAGAAATTCAAGTCAAAGGCCCAAATGTTTTTAAAGAATATTGGCAAAAACCGGAAGCCACCGCTGATTCCTTTACCACGGATGGCTGGTTCAAAACCGGAGATATAGCGGTTTTTGAAAATGGTGCTTATCGTATTCTTGGCCGCAATTCCGTTGACATAATAAAGTCTGGAGGTTACAAAATTTCAGCTTTAGAAATTGAAGAAGTTTTGAGAAAATATCCGCAGATTAAAGAATGCGGGGTTGTTGGACTTCCAGATGAAGAGTGGGGGGAAATCATCGCTGCCAGTTTGATTCTTGAGAGTGAAAAAATTGATATTGACGAGTTGAAAATTTGGCTTAAGGAAAAATTGCCGGCCTACATGATTCCTCGCAAATATATCTTCCAAGATGATCTGCCAAGAAATGTAATGGGAAAGGTTACTAAAAACGAATTAAAGAAAATGTTTTGATTATATAAATTTTATCGCATGACAATCTACGGTGTTGCGCTTTTAGCGTTTTGTTTTTTGATTGGAAAAGTAGTGGGGTCTTCCTTAGGTGTCGCCATAGGAATTAATGGCGATGTCGGAGGAGTAGGTTTTGCAATGATTCTTTTGATTTTTGCTAATCAATATTTAAAAAAGAAAGGATGGCTCAAGCCTGAAACCAAAGGCGGAATTCTCTTTTGGAGTTCCATGTATTTGCCCATCATAGTAGCGATGGCTGCTACGTTAAATGTAAAGGCCGCCGCTTCCGGAGGAATGCTCGCAGTTTTGGCCGGCGCACTTGTAACCATTGGTGCATTTTTTATCGTCCCCATTATTTCTAAAATTGGAAATCCATCGAAGCAATAATTCATCATGATAGAAATTATCGAAAAGGTGTTGATGAAAAACGGGTTGCTATTTGCATTCCTGTTTGTGGGAGTGATCATGCTTTTCTCCGTATGGGCGTCTAGAAAAATAACTAGAGATAAAATACCTGGGGTTGCCATTGCTATATTGATCGGTTTGGGATTGGCGTTTTTTGGAGATAAAAAAGGAATTTCGGACATACCCATTTTTGCTGGAATGGCTTTGCTTGGGGGATCTATGCTAAGAGATTTCGCAGTCGTAGCTACAGCCATGGGCGCTGATCTAGATAAAATAAGACACGCTGGATTGGCTGGTCTAGTTTCACTGCTTGTTGGCGTCGCCTTCTCCTTTTTCGGTGGAGTAATTATTGCATTTGCCATGGGTTATCAAGACGCCATAAGTTTGGCCACCATCGGCGCAGGAGCATGTACCTATATCGTTGGCCCAGTAACTGGAACCGCCCTTGGTGCCAGCTCAGAAGTCATTGCTATCAGTGTGGCTGCAGGGGTTGTAAAAACAATAGTAGCCACGATAGGAACACCATTTATTGCCAAATATATTGGATTAGACAATCCACATTCCGCCATCGTATTTGGAGGGTTGATCGGAACCACCAGTGGAGTTACGGCAGGATTGGCAGCTACAGATCCTAAGCTTGTTCCCTATGGTGCTTTGACTGCGACTTTTTACACTGGCCTAGGTTGCTTGCTTTGTCCTTCTATTTTTTATCTCGCGTTGAAAATTTTCTTTTCGTAATAAATAATGCTATTGACATTTTTGCCGATAATCGGAAAGAAACTTGAATTTTAAATTCAAGTTTGACTATATATTTATCAATACTTTTAAAAATTAACGATTAATATATTTAAGTACTTTTCATTTTCATGTAATGAGTATTAATCTTTAAATTTTCTAAAATGTCAGTTTTGTGCTAATTTTTTAGTGCATATTTTGTTTGTTGTAAAATGGCAGTCAACCAAGTGCTATTTAGTTTTTAAAAAACAGGTATTTCTACTATTAACCAAATCAAGCTTAGTTTTTATCTTGGCCAGATTGGTAGGGTAAGAATATTATACCTTACCTTGTGCTAACCCAAATAGTTGAAGGCAAGAAAAATATCAATATTTCAACTAAGATTAATTATTAATAACCTCGTTATGAAAAAAACCAACCAATTCATGGGACAGCTGTTCCTATGTATCCTCTTTTTTTCTTTGGCTAACTTTTCCACGGCCCAACAGTCCACTACAAAAACCGTTACTTTAACTGTGAACACAGAACTGGTGACAGCCTCCAATACAGATCAGACTTGTAATTTTGGACAGGCATTCGATACTGCCAATCGAGATTTCACAATTTTTGCCAATGTAGGCGACCATATTGTATGGGATGCGTTTTCTAGCTCTAATCCAGAGGAAGATGAAGTAAAAATAATTTCCATTATCCATGAAGGTGGAACAAATCTTTTTGGTCTTTCTGCTTTAGTAGATTCAGCCCAAAACCCTGGAGTGGTAGTCGGTACAATAACGGCCGGAAAGGCGGATGATATTCAAAAGTATAATGTGGTTTTTCAAGTGTTTAGAAAAAGGGAGTTTAAAGGAACGTACACGATTGATCCAAAAATTCAGGTACAAAATTAACTCATTGTTTTGTCCACTATTTCATGGAATCACTACTAGTTAAAAAATTTCAATCTGCCCTAAAAGTATCGTTTTGCCTTTTGGTAATATTGATGATGTCAAATAATGTCATCGCTCAAAATCAAACTTTGGCTGACAGTATTGAAGCAATTTATATTTCTGGAAATTTTCAAAGTCCAGATGAACTCTTTTTGCTCAAAGAATTAGCTGAAAACCATCTTGAGACAGAGAAGAAATTAATGTTCAGCAATAAATTAATTGAACTTGCGGAACGAAGGGCTGCCGCAACTTATCTATATAGTGGATATCTTCAGAAAGGAAATGCGTTAAGGTTAAAAGGTGATCATTCCGAGGCGTTGGAAAGTTATTATCATGGAGCAACTATCGCTGAAAAACAAAATTCTAAAAGAGAACTGGGGTTGATTGATGTAGCCATTGCAGATGTCTATTCTTTAACCGGTGACCATGAGAATGCCGTCAAAAATTATTTGGCTGCCATTAATTTGTTAAGAATTGTAGATGATTCCAAGGGATTGGGCTCAGCATTATTAAATATAGGAGACGAATACTTTAATGCCGGAAAACTAGATTCTGCATTGGTCTATTTTCAAGAGGCTAAACAAATTTTTCATTCACTAGATTATGAAATTGGAGAAGCCTACGTTCTAGGAAATGTTGGGTTAGTGTATGCGCAACGAGGACAGAATAAGATAGCAGAAGAAAAAATAAATACTGCCATAGCGTTATTAGAAAAGCATGGAGATTTTTATCCTATTTGTGTTTACCTAACCTACATGTCAGATATTTATATTGAAAAAGGGGAGGAAGAAGCCGCACTGGATTTTGCTTTTCGAAGCTTAGCGCTTGCAAAACAATATGAACTAAAAGATCAAGTGAGTCAAGCAAATTTGAAACTGTCGGAAATTTACGAAGTTTTAGGAAATCATAAATATTCATTTGTTCATTATAGGCAATATGTGAAATATAAAGACAGTGTGAACAACATTTCAAATGTCCAACAGATGGCAAATTTGAAAACTGATTTTGAGATTTCTCAAAAGCAAATTGAAGTAGATTTACTATATCAACAAAAAAGAAATCAACAGATATTAGCCATCCTTAGTTTGCTAGGTTTATTATTGATCGCAGTACTTGCTTTTGGACTTTTCAAGCGTAATAAATTCATTGGAGAAACAAACAAGGTCATTGAAAAAGAAAGAATGAGGTCTGAAAAACTATTGTTAAATATTCTTCCTGAAGAGACAGCTCAAGAATTGAAAAAATATGGGAAAGTAAAAGCCCAAAAATTTGAGTCAGTAACGGTGCTTTTTACTGACTTTATGGGGTTCTCAAAATATTCTGAAAACCTATCTCCAGAAAAGCTAGTTGAAATAGTTGACTATTATTATTCAAAATTTGATGAGATCATGGAGAAATATGATCTTGAAAAAATTAAAACAATTGGTGACGCTTATATGTGTGCTGGAGGTCTTCCTTTTCCAACTAAGGACCATGCTAGAAAAATGGTTTTGGCAGCTTTGGAGATTTCTAAATTTGTTAGGAACTCCAATAAGTTTGTTACCCCAAGTCATCCGCGACTAGAAATCCGAATAGGGGTAAATACTGGCGCCGTAGTAGCTGGGGTGGTGGGAACTAAAAAAATCGCCTATGATGTTTGGGGAGATTCAGTGAATATTGCCGCTCGTATGGAATCTAATTCTGAGCCTGGTCGAATAAATATCTCTGCCAACACTTATGAAATTATAAAGGACGATTTCAATTGTTCCTTTAGAGGTGAAATTGCTGTAAAGTCCAAAGGTAAAATGAGAATGTATTTTGTAGAGGGCCCTAAAACCACAGTAGATTCGAATAGTTCTGAAACTGGTCAATTGGAAAATATTCGCATGGAGGTCATTAAAAAATAACAACCTTGCAATGGAAAAATTAGGATTCCCTCCTGTAAACGCAAGGAAAACAGACCTTTAGCAACTCCAAGTAATAAATTTCGTTAATTTTAGAAGTCGACTGCAACGAAAAGCCTAATTCTGGCACCACTATAATAAAACAAGCAGTTAGTGGCAAAAATTCATACCGAACAACAGCTTATTCAAAAGTGTAAACGGGGAGATCGATCCGCTCAGTTTACCTTGTACCAACAGTACAAGATCTATATGTTCGGTATCTGTCAGCGGTATGGAAAGACAAGGCAGGAGGCAGAGGATATGTTACAGGAAGGCTTTTATAAAATTTTTAAGGATATCAAACAATACAAGGTGGAGGGCCCTTTTCGCGCATGGATGCGAAAAGTGATGGTCAACACTGCCTTGATGTATATTAGAAAGAATCATAAAGTAATATATACTGAATTAGAAGGTGAGTTGGCAGATGCTCAACTTCCCACAGACACCTCTTTATTGAATAGTGATCGCGCTAAAGCAATAATTAATTGAATTCAAGAATTACCCATTGCTCAACAAACGGTTTTTAATTTAAAAGCAATCGAGGGATATTCCTTCCAAGAAATTGCATCCCAATTAGGAGCTAATGAAGCCACCCTTAGATCACACTATTTGCGTGCTAGGAAAAAGCTACAATCATTGTTGAAAAAAGAATTGGAGAAAAATGGATGAGAAAAATAACAAATTGGAAGATTTTTTCAATCAGTCATTGAATCAGTTCGATGATAGTCCCTCGGATGCCGTTTGGGAAGGATTGCAAAAAAGAATGGATAGCGAAAGAACGATCCTAGAAAAGTGGACAACGACTGTACGTAAGTTATTCCCTTATCTCCTTTTACTAATTGGTTTAGGAACGTATCACTTCTTTTCTCAAAATAAAATTAATCAACTCACTCAAAACCTCGAACGTATTAAATCAGAAAATTCTACACTCACTGTAAACTTGGAAAATTGTGATACAAAAGAAACTGAACTACTCACCAAAAATCAATTGCTTTCTGCTGAATTAAACCAGCTAGCTACTAGTATTACAGCTTTAGAACAGAGTGTGAATAAATATTCAGCCCAACGAAATAGAAACTATTCGCCGATGTCCAACGAATCGGCCATCACTGTTTTTTCTCCAACAAACGAAAGAAGACAACTTGATCTTCAACCCTTCAACCCTACTCCCGATAAGAATTTTAAACTAGACACTTATGTTTTAATCGAAACCAAAGCAAGTGAGTCTAAAGTGGGTGTTACAAAAGTAGAAGAATCAAAATTGAGGGAAATTGTTCAAAGAGTCAAAAAAACCCAACCCGACAATATTTCACCATTTTTATTGCCCTTGCGACCTAAGCTGACTACTACACTTCAACCGCGATTTAGCATTCAGCATAGCAATGCACTAATTCGAGGATTAAGAATTGAGCAAGACCAAGAAGTCAAAGAATCAAATTTTAGAATTGGATATCAATATTTAGCATTTAAAACATTCGTCAAGACGAGTACTTGTTTCAATTTTGGAAATGCACATGGAATAAGAATGGAAAAAGTATTTAAAAATAATTTTGCGCTTACGGCTAGTGTTAATTATGTTGACCAAGAATACAAAATTAAAAATGGGAATAATCCTATACGGGTAGAAGATTTGTTGCCATATCCCGGAGGTGTTAGTTTTGGTGATAATGTTACTTCAGTAGAAGTGCAATCCCATCATCTAAATTTACCGCTGGGATTAAAATGGACGGTTAGAACATGGAAAAACAATTTTCAGTTCTATGTCAATCCTTCTTTGGTTTGGCAAATGTACTTCCCTCAGAAATTTACCTATGAAATTTCAGGAGATTCGAAAATTGATCGTAAGAATAAGCAGTATTTTGGAAACTTCGGTTCAGGAAACCTGCAGCTAGGATTGGAAAAAAAATTAAGCGAAAGCTTGGTGTGGCAGATTGGAATTTGGGGAGAAAGAACCATAGCACCAGTAGGCATTGAAAACCAAAATTTGACTTACGTAGGATTGAATACTTCTATTCTTTTTCAAAATTAATGCTGTCAACTGCAACAAAAAGAATTTTAGTTGCACCACTAAAGGTGTATCAAAAAAAGTAACAATGAAAAATTTACAATTAATAACATTTATATTTTCCTTATTGACAATCGCCTCTTGTGAAGTTGAATTATTTTCTTGTCTCAAAGACGAAGGTAGCATCGAAACAAGAACGATATCCCTTGAAGAGATTACTGGATTTGAAATTGGAATAGAGGCAGACGCCATCGTGACCGAGGGAGACGTACAAGAAATAAAAATCGAAGCACATCCAAATGTAATCGATCGGATACTTGATGATTCAAAAATTAAAGGAGAAACTTGGGAAATTGATATTGATGGTTGTGTTAACATAGAGAGGGTTAAATTTTTCTTTACACTCCCAGCAGTCAAAGATGCAAAGATAAATGGCGAAGGCTCTATAACTACAGAAGGCATTTTCAAAAACATAGATAAAATCAATTTGGAAATTGACGGACAAGGGGATATTGATTTTCAATTGGAAAGTGTAGAAAAAGTGGACTTGGAAATCAAAGGCCAAGGAACAATTAAAGTCACTGGAGAAACGGTTAACCAAAGTATAGATGTCTCGGGCTCTGGTACTATTCGGACAGAAGGCTTAAGTTCCAGTTCTACCCGAGTTGATATTAGTGGAGATGGAGATTGTAATATTTCTGTTGACGATCTGTTAAAAGTGGAAGTTTCAGGTTCCGGACGAGTCTGTTACCTTGGGAATCCAACAATCACAAATGATATTTCGGGTGATGGACAAATAGTTGACTGTAATTAGAAATCCTTAAATATATCAACTTAGCTGGATTCTCCGGCTTAGAAATATTCTAAAACGAATTTTTACTAAACTTAACCAACATGAAAAAGCAATTTTTTCTCCTGCCACTGCTATGTCTACTTTTATGTAGTTCTGCTATCATTGCTCAACAAATAACACAAACGATTCGAGGAAGAATTATTGATCAGGAAAGTAAAATACCTTTGATTGGAGCAAATGTTTTATTTCCAGATTCAGAAGAAATATCAGGAACGAGTACTGATGTTGATGGCTATTTTAGATTAGAAAATATTCCTATCGGTCGTCATAATATTGAGATTACTTACATCGGCTATGAACCTAGAAAAATGGCCAATATTTTAATTACTTCCGGTAAAGAATTAGTGCTAAATATTGAATTGGTCGAATCTGCTGTTCTAATGGAAGAAGTAGTGGTGAGTGGAAAAAATATAATTGATAAAACAAAACCACTCAATTCTTTCGCCACTCTAAGTGCTCGTACTTTTTCTGTGGAGGAAACCGCCCGATACGCTGCGGCATCTTTTGATCCCGCGCGAATGGCACAAAATTATGCCGGGGTAAGTGTCGGGGCGAGCTCAGATTTATTTAATGAAATTGTTATACGCGGAAATTCTCCAGCTGGTGTCCTCTGGAGGTTGGAGGGTATCGAAATTCCAAACCCGAATCACTTTGGAAACATGGGAAACTCTGGAGGTGCTATCAGTATGTTGAGTAGCAGTACCTTGAGTAATTCTGATTTTTACACTGGTGCCTTTCCCTCAGAATTCGGCAATGCAACATCAGGTGTTTTCGATCTGAAAATGCGAAATGGAAATAATGAGAAAAGAGAATACTCATTCATGTTCGGAGCATTAGGAGTTGAGGCCTCCACAGAAGGACCATTTAAAAAAGGCGGCAAATCATCCTACTTGATTAACTATCGATATTCCACTTTGGCGCTTTTGCAAGCGACTGGAATTAATCCAACAGGAGACATTTTACCCACTTATCAAGACCTTTCTTTTAAATTTAATTTTCCAACGAAAAAAGCTGGTGTTTTTGGAATCTTTGGTTTAGGTGGAAATAATTTAGCTGCCTCAGTGCCAGCAAAAGATTCTTTAGAATGGGAAAGCCCTGATGATCGCGAAGGCTTTGATCAAATTATGGATGTGGGAACTGTTGGATTGACGCATAGAATTTTACTGGGCTCAGGTAGCTATTTGCGTACAGTGGCTATAGGTTCCTATGAGCGTGCGACTACGGATATTTATTTGCTAAATAACAACTATGATGAAGAAACGGAAGGGAAGGATAAAATGCTGCAGAAAACATTCAGAGTGAGTAGTACTTATCACAATAAACTAAATGCAAAAAACAGTATTCAACTTGGAGGAATAGTAGCGCAGAAAAAATTTGATTTTATTTTTGATCGAGTGGCTGAAGGAGGCACTGCTTTATTAAATCTATTTGATAATTCCGCACAGTCTGCTTTGGTTCAAGGTTTCGGACAAATCAAACATCGCTTTAATGGTGAACTCACCCTGAATGCTGGAATACATTACTCCTTGCTTACCTTGAATAATGCCATGTCATTGGAACCGCGAGGAGCGATCAGTTGGCAAATGTCCCCAAAACATAAATTGGCTTTGTCCGTAGGACTGCATAGTAAGATGGAACACCTTGCTTTGTATGCGACGGAAGGGGAGTTCGATGACGGCGATATAGTATCTTCAAAAAAGAATCTCGGATTTTCAAAATCTTTGCATAACGTAATTGGATATGATTATATCGTCAATCCTAACTTAAGAATTAAAACGGAAGTCTATTACCAATACCTCTATAATATTCCAGTGGCCAAAGATCCCACAGATAGATACTCGATTTTAAATGCATTTGATGTTTGGGATTATTTTGGTTTGCCAGAAGCAGTTGCGGACGGTAGAGCAAGAAACATTGGTTTAGATATAACCATTGAAAAGTTTTTCTCCAGCCAATATTATTTTCTTATGACTGGCTCTTTATACGATTCAAAATTTTCGCCAAAAGATGGGAATTGGTATAACACAAGATTTAATGGCAACTATCAATTGAATGTTTTAGGTGGAAAGGAATTCGCTATTGGGAAAAACAAAAAGAACATTCTGGGATTCAATGGTAAGGCCGTGCTGTCTGGAGGCAACCGAAGTACACCAATAAATTTACCGGCATCCATCGAGGCTAAGGACGATATTTATTTCGAAGACCAACTTTTCGAACAACGTTCTCCTGCTTATTATCGATTTGATTTGGGAATGAGCTATAAGATTAACACAAAAAATATGACGCACACCATTATGTTCGATGTACAAAACATAACGAATAGAGAAAATATTTTTGAGTATGAGTTCAATGAATCGACCTTAATGCTCGAAGAAGATACTCAAACTGGATTTTTCCCATTTGTAAATTATAGAATAGAGTTTTAAATTTCATACTTCACGTACCCGTTAGTTTTTGTTCGCTTAATTACTAAGCCCTGGCCCTTGTTAGTTTGACTAGCAGGGGTCAGTCAATTTGGTGCTTGTATTTTTAAATAGTCGTATCTGAACCTTCAGTGTGCCGTTAGGTCTACCTTGTGATCACCGATTTTAGTTCGCAGTTCGTTTCTTTTTATATCTAATGATCCGAATGTATTCCGAAATCCCCGAAGCCTTCTCATCCCTACAACTCCGTCGTTGATAGAATTATTCGTAAGCATAGATACAAGCAATTAATTATTTGGTATTTTCCATTATTATTGACAATACTAAACCATCTAAAGATGCAAAATAAATGCCTTGTCTTTGTTGCAATTCTTGCAATTAACCTATTTAACTGTACCCCAGGCTATACTCAAGAAATGGAAAGTCCAATAATAACTGGAGTTGACATTGCTGTCACCAATACAGAATCAGGAAAAGTTCGTGGATATATTCACAATGGCATTTATAATTACAAAGGAATCCCTTATGCGGAAGCGAAAAGATTTGAAGCCCCTCAAAGACCACAACCCTGGGAAGGCGTGCGAAGCTCTTTAACCTATGGACCGGTTTCCCCGTTGATAAATCCCACGACCAGTGTTCGAGATGAACTTGAATTTGTCTTTGATCACGATTGGGGATATCCCAACGAAGATTGCCTTCGTATCAATGTTTGGACACCTGGAATTAATGATGGGAAAAAACGTCCCGTATTGTTTTGGATTCACGGTGGTGGTTTCACCGCAGGATCATCCCAAGAATTGCCTTCTACGGATGGAGAAAATTTGGCAAAAAAAGGAGACGTGGTTGTCGTTTCCATCAATCATAGATTGAATGTGTTGGGATTCTTAGATCTTTCTGCTTACGGTGAAAAATATAAAACCTCCGCAAATTCAAGCATCTACGATATGCAATCTGCATTGAAATGGGTAAACACAAATATTGCAAACTTTGGTGGCGATCCTAACAACGTAACCATCTTTGGTCAATCCGGCGGAGGGGCAAAAGTGAATACATTGATGGCCATGCCTTCAGCAAAAGGCCTTTTCCATAAGGCAATTAATCAAAGCGGCTCTTTCAGAAGGAGTATGACCGAAATAGCTACCACGCAAGAAATAGCTTCAGAAGTTTTAAAAGCACTGGATATTAATGCTGAGAATATTGATCAAATACAAGAAATCCCTTATGAGAATTTAGCGGCCGCAGGTTCCAAGGCTTTGAAAATAGTAGCAGAGAAATTAGAAAAGGAGGGGAAAGCACCTGGTGGATTTGGTTTAAATTGGGGCCCAAGCGTGGATGGCAATTTACTGCCGTATCAGATGTATGCCGAAGAAGCAATGACCATGTCGAAAGATATTCCATTAATGATCGGTACAGTGAAAAATGAATTTGCTTCTATGTTTATGGGGACCAGCGGAAGCACCATGGAACAAGTGAAGGAAATGATAAATAAAAAATATGGTGATAAGGCAGAAGCTTATATTGCCGCGGTTAAAAAAGTTTATCCAAATGATTCGAAACCTACTGATCTAATTGATGTGGATTTTAGATTTAGACCGGGGGCTGTTTATCAAGCAAATCTAAAGGCTGATGTGGCAAATGGTGCTCCCGTATTTATGTATCTATTCGATTGGCAATCACCGGTGATGGGTGGGAAGTACAAAGCGATGCACTGTATGGAATTGCCTTTTGTATTTAACTCGATTGAAAAAAGTAAAAACATGACAGGCGGAACGAAAGAGGCATATGCCTTGGCAGATAAAATGAGTGCTTGTTGGATAGCCTTTGCAAAAAATGGAAACCCTAATCATGCGGGTATTCCGAATTGGCCTGTCTACAATAAAGAAAATACTGCTACCTTCCACTTCGATAACAAGTGTACCGTAATGCCTCAAATGGATAAAGAATTATTTGAATTGGTATCAGGAGCGAAATAATTAGTATGGCTAGATATTCTAAATACATCCTTTGGGTCCTCTTGGCAGTGCCAGGAATTCTTGCGACCAAAGGATATTTAACCGGAGACTCTAGTTACAATATGCTCATGCATATCACCGGCGAATTCGCCGGACGCTGGCTAGTCATCGCATTGATCGCTACACCTATTGTACTGATGTTTCCCAAAGGAAAAGTTTCTAAATGGCTAGTGCTCAACCGACGATTTTTTGGCGTTGCCGCTTTTGCTTATACTTTATTACACACGATCTTTTATGTAATGGAATATCCTTTCAGTCAACTCTTAAATGAATTTGTTGATATTAATATTCTGACCGGCTGGATCGCATTTTTTATTTTTATTCCTTTAGCGATCACTAGTACCGATGCTGCTGTTCGTCGCATGGGTGCTGCTTGGAAAAAGTTGCAACGTTGGGTTTATCTAGCTGCCATTTTAGCCTTCGCGCATTGGGCCTTGTTGGGTCTTTCGGGAGAACATCAAAGTATGGGTGGTGCGTTATTTCATTTTGCACCAGTGATGTTGTTGCAGGTGTATCGGGTTTGGAAAGAGGGGCAGCTCAGATCGGCTAAATCCTAACGGGACGGTACATTCGAACAAAGTTCCCCGTTTCAATAGGTATATTTGTTAATGGGCACCGAAGGGTGCTTAAATTCTAAATACCCTTTGATGAAAAAATACTTCGTCCTTTTCCTTTGTTTAGCTCCACTATTTTTCCCCTTAAATGCTCAACATAGCATTCAAAATTTTCGTGTCAATTACGAAGTAACACCAATCGGTTCTGATTTTGAAGTTCCACAATTTTCCTGGCAGATGAAAGCAGAAGGTGCCCAGCAAGGGTATCAGCAAAAAGCCTTTCAAATTCAGGTCTATGATGAGAATAACCAAATGACCTGGGACTCAGAAGAAAAAACAAGTGATATATCCCATGCAATTCAATACGAAGGAGAAAAATTAAAGCCTACCACTCGCTATACTTGTTTGCTTAAAGTTTGGGATAATTTTGGAAATGAAAGTCAAACTGAATCGTGGTTCGAAACTGGATTTTTAAATCCTTCCATAGATGCTTGGTCTGGGGCCAAATGGATCGGTGGTGGAGACGAGGATCTAGTTTTTCATTCCCAATATCAATCCGTATTTCAAATAGGCTTCAGTATTCAATTGGATGA
>CALGJW010000536.1 GCA_937930025.1 uncultured Saprospiraceae bacterium
AACCATCGGAGAAATTTTGACCAGTATTGGTCTGGAAGTAGAAGGGATGGAAGAAAGAGAAACTGTCCCTGGAGGATTAAAAGGAGTAGTGGTTGGAGAGGTTTTGACCTGCGGCCAACATCCAAATGCTGACAGACTTTCTTTAACCACCGTAAATGTTGGAGAAGAAGCTCCGATTCAGATAGTTTGTGGAGCCCCGAATGTTGCCGCTGGACAGAAAGTGCTGGTAGCAACCGTTGGCGCTATGTTGCATCCTCAAAAAGGCAATCCATTCAAAATCAAAAAAGGAAAAATCAGAGGAGAAGAATCTGTAGGGATGATATGTGCGGAAGATGAATTGGGCCTAGGCGAAAGTCATGATGGTATCATGGTTTTACCTGAAGAAACCAAAGTCGGTCAACCTGCTGCGGTATATCTAAAGTTAGAATCGGATATCGTATATGAAATTGGCTTGACTCCAAACCGAGCGGACGCTAACTCTCACATTGGAGTTGCTAGAGATTTGATGGCTGCTTTGAAAATGAACCATGGAGCTACCTCAGACCTGAAAATCCCTGCAATTGAAAATTTCAATCCAGCGGGAAGTAGTAATATAAAAGTTGTAGTCGAAAACGAGGAAGCCTGTCCTAGATATAGTGGAGTTGTCGTTAAAGGAATTAAAGTGGGAGAATCCCCGCAATGGTTAAAAAATTATTTAAATGCAATTGGTTCTAGACCAATCAATAATATTGTAGACATCACTAACTACGTATTACACGAAACAGGTCAACCTTTGCACGCCTTTGATCTCGCAAAAATTAAAGGAAATGAGATTCGTGTGAAGACCCTACCGGAAGGAACAACCTTTCTTTCATTGGACGAGGTAGAACGAAAGTTGAGCGATAAAGACTTGATGATTTGCGATGGGGAAGATAACCCCATGTGTATCGGTGGCGTATTCGGTGGATTGAATTCTGGTGTGAGCGAATCGACTACAGACTTGTTTTTAGAATCGGCATACTTCCATCCAAAGTGGATTCGTCGTTCATCTATGCACCATATACTAAGGACAGATGCGGCGACTCATTTCGAGAAAGGAGTTGATCCAAATCAAAATGTATACGCCATGAAGCGTGCCGCTTCCCTTATGGTGGAACTAGCCGGAGGAACAATCGAAGGTCCCGTTTTTGATTTTTATCCTAAACCAATTGACTCGGAACCCATCAAGGTTAGATTCGAAAAAGTGAATACCGTAATTGGTGCAAATATTCCAAAGGAAAAAGTAATGGCAATTTATACTGCCCTAAACTTTCGAATCTTGGAAGATGCTTCGGACTACACAGTCGTTAAAGTACCAACTGATAAGCCAGACGTTTTAAGGGAAATTGATGTGATCGAAGAAATTTTACGGATCTATGGTTTTAACGAAATTGAAATTAACGACCAGATTAGATCTACGCTGAGCCTTTCGCCAAACCCAGACCCAGATAAATTAAGAAATCTTGTTTCTGAATATTTAGTGGGTAATGGTTTCTTTGAAATGATGGGCTTGTCTATTACTCAATCAAAATATGCCGAAGAAGTATTGACTTTCCCAGAGGATAAAAGGGTTTATATTTCAAATACCTCTAATCTTCATTTGGACATTATGAGACCTTCTATGTTGTATAGTGGGCTCGAAGCGATTCTTCATAATCAGAATAGACAACTAGCGGATACCAAATTGTTCGAGTTTGGGAAAACTTATTTGAATGGAGCTGAAAAAGGGCAATATATAGAAGATCAGCATTTGACCATCTATCAAACAGGAAATCAGCAAACGGAAAGCTGGTTAGAAAAGCAGCAAAAAGAATCGTTTTATAGTATCAAAGCGATGGTGATAAATTGCCTAAATAGAGTGGGCATTGATGGATATCAGGTGTCAGAAGTGGATGACCCAGCTTTTGATTTTGGTTTGAAATACCACCGAGGCCCCAAAGCTCTTGTTACCTTTGGAAGATTGAGCAAGAAGATGTCATCGACCTTTGGGATTAAGCAGGAGGTATTTTGCGCTGATTTTAACTGGGATTTGATCCTAAAAAGCCTGAAAAAGCACCAAATTAACTTCAAGGAGCTCAATAAATATCCAACTGTACGCCGTGACTTAGCCTTGGTAATAAAAAAATCTATTACCTTTCAGGAAATTGAAGCCGTGGCTATTAAGCTAGGGAAGAAAATTTTGAAAGCAGTCAACTTGTTCGATGTCTATGAAAACGACGAGCAAGTAGGAGTAGGAAAGAAATCCTATGCGATAAGCCTGCTTTTTTCAGACGATAATAAAACATTAAAAGACAAAGACGTAGATCAGGTAATCAGTCAAATGATCCAGACCTACGAAACTAAACTAGGAGCAGTTATTCGGCGCTAATAAGCACTAAAAATAACCGTTCCGCTCAATAATACTGATGGAAGGATTATCCAAAAAAATCACTAATATTGAGGACAAGGTAAAATTGCTTGGCCAGGAGTTGAAAAGCCTACGGGCGGAAAACAAACAACTCAAGCAAAGTCAACAGCAATTTAATGAAGGCCTATTTGGCACACAGAACACATTAAACAAGCCCTCTTCCCAATTGCCCCAAAAGTATAAGCAAACGGCAGAGGTCAAAAAGCTAAAAAAAGAGATCGATCAATACATTAAGGAAATTGACAAATGCATTGATTGGTTACAAAAATCTTAAGCGATGGACGACAAAGGATTGATCAGTACTACAGTGATGATTTCTGGACGTTCTTATCCTCTTAGGATAACACCGTCGGATGAACCGACAATTAAGCAAATTGTAAAGGAAGTGAATGATAAAGTTTCGACTTTTTCTGCTTCTTATACTAAAAAGGATAAGCAAGATTGCCTGGCGATGATTTTATTGACATACGCCGTGGATTTGCATAAATCTAAAAAGGAACCTGTTAGCGATATTTCCGGTGAAGCGGATTTATCAAATAGTATACATCAACTGGAGTCCTTGCTTGATACATTGCTTCAACCTTCTGAAGCTTAGTTTTTATTGTTTTGATGTTGTTTTTCGTGCCTGGCTTTGCCGGGCTTTTCCGTTTTGTTGAAATTGAAAATAATTAATCACACTTATAAAGCATTCTAAATGGAGTTTTTTAATTTATATACAATCATAGCTGCAGCTGTAGGCTTACTGATAGGTGCCGGCGGACTTGGCTTGATAAAGGGCAACATTAGTAAGGGAAAAACGGAGGAGCTAAACAGAAAGGCTGACCTCATGTTGCAAGAGGCAAAGTTGACCGCAAAGAAGATAACGGACGAAGCGGAATCTAAAGCTGATAAAATGTTCAGCAAAGCTGAGCAGAAGAACGAAAGTATCAAGCAAAATAAAATTAGAGAGGCTAAAGAAAAATTTGCCCAATACAAGTCCGAATTTGAAACCTACAAGTCTCAACATTCCGTAGATCTTAAAGATCGCGAAATGGTTATCAACAAAAAGGAAAACGCTTTCCAACAGAAAGAACAGAAGTTTCAAGCACAAATTCAATCTCTTGATGAAAGAGAAGCAGAAGTAAAGGACGCAAAAGATAATCTTGCTACACAGCAAAAGATTCTTCAAAAGAAAAAGGAAGAGTTGGATAAGGCAAATGAACAGCAAATTAAAGCATTGGAAAATGTTGCAAAATTGACTGAGGCTCAAGCCAAAGAACAATTACTCGAAGCTGTAAAGGCTAAAGCTGAAACAGATTCCATGTCTATTGTGAAAAAAGCAGTAAACGAAGCAAAGCAAACAGCCAACAAGGAAGCCAAAAAGATTGTTATTCAAACCATTCAAAGAATGTGCGCTGAATATACCATTGAAAATACCGTTTCAGTTTTCAACTTGGACTCAGATGACTTGAAAGGACAGATCATCGGTAGAGAAGGACGTAACATCCGTGCATTGGAAGCTGCAACAGGCGCTGAAATCGTTGTTGATGATACTCCAGAAGCAATTGTAATTTCCAGTTTCGATCCAATTCGAAGAGAAGTGTGTCGCTTATCACTGAAGCGATTGGTTGCGGATGGTAGAATTCACCCTGCAAGAATTGAAGAGGTGGTAGCTAAAACCAGAAAAGAGCTGAACGATCAAATCATTGAAATTGGAGAACGAACAGTCATTGAGTTAGATATTCATGGTTTAGATGCCTACTTAGTAAAGATGGTAGGTAGAATGAGATTCCGTTCTTCCTATGGACAGAACCTATTGAAGCACTCCATCGAAACTGCCAACCTTTGTGCAGTTATGGCAGCTGAGATTGGATTAAGCCCTAAGCAAGCGAAAATGGCCAAGCGAGCAGGTTTGCTGCATGATATTGGAAAAGTAGCAGAAGAAGAATCTGAATTGAGTCATGCATTGCTTGGTTTAAAGTATTGTGAAAAGCATGGTGAACATGCGGTAGTTTGTAATGCTGTGGGAGCTCACCATGATGAAATCGAAATGAACAATATTATTTCTCCTTTAGTCCAAGCTTGTGATGCGATATCCGGCGCAAGACCTGGCGCAAGAAGAGAGATCATGGAAAGTTATATGAAAAGAATCGGAGAATTGGAAGAGATTGCAATGTCTCACGATGGCGTTCAAAAGGCTTATGCCATGCAAGCTGGACGTGAATTACGCGTAATTGTGGAATCAGAAAAGGTTTCTGATGAATATGCGGATGATTTGAGCTTTATGATTTCTCAAAAAATTCAAGATGAAATGCAATATCCTGGGCAAATAAAAGTAACTGTGATCCGCGAAAAAAGAGCGGTTTCTTTCGCCCGATAGGCTATTTTCGATATTCGATTTTTCAAATTAATGCACCGAAAGGAAATTGTTCTTTTCGGTGCATTATATTTTTTTCCCTTTTGCGACTAAACGTCTCATAATCAACCCAAAAATGCTATAAAAGGAAGCAATTGAGCTTTGATTTAAGACACTAAACGTCTATCTTTGCACTCGATTTCAGAAAAGGGCTAAATCCTGACTTTTAAAAGGCGTACAATGGGTAGAATTTTCTTGGTTTTTTTATCAGTTTTCATGCTTTCATTCAGCGCAATTGCTGAGGGTAAAAGTGACAAATTCGACCCCGGAGCAACCGCTTTCCATCACATTGCTGACGCCAATGTATTTAGTATTGGACCTTGGTCTATTCCGCTTCCTTGTATCTTGTATTCAAAAGATTCGGGTTGGTCATTTTTCTCTTCCTCTAAATTCGGAATAGTAGGCCATCATGGTGATGGACACAAAGCTGTCGATGGATATGTCTTGAATGCCGGATCAGTCAATCGAGTCAGACCAGGACAAGGTTTTCCAACTGGAGAAGTAGAGTTGTTTTCTGAGCAAGCATATGATGAGGCCGCTGAAGGTGGACATGCAATGCATCCTTTTAAGCATAAGGAAATTGAGGTGAAGGAATTGAATGATGATGGCGTTGAGGAGACTAAGATGGAAGAAATCACTTATTTCAATTATAACGGTAAGGATTATACACTTGACGCAAAAAGCACTGCTGACGGAGGATTATTCGGCGGAGGAATAACCTCCTACTATGATTTTTCCCTGACTAAAAATGTGGTGGCTATGCTAATCACAGTGTTCTTATTAATGTGGATGTTCATTAGTATAGCTAAAGCATACAAAACAAGAGAAGGAAAAGCACCTAAAGGATTACAAAACTTCATCGAACCGATCTTTGTTTTTATTCAAGACGAAGTTGCCAAGCCTTTCTTAGGACACCATTGGGAACGTTTCTTACCATTTTTAATGTCCTTATTCTTTTTCATCTTAGGATTGAATCTTTTTGGACAAATTCCATTCTTTGGAAATGCCAACGTAACTGGAAATATCTCGGTAACATTGGTCTTAGCCTTATTCACCTTCTTTGTGGTGAATCTAAATGGAAACAGAAATTACTGGGGACACCTCATCGCTATGCCAGGTGTACCAAAATGGGTATTAATAATTTTAACTCCAGTAGAATTAGTTGGAGTAATTATAAAGCCAATAACCTTGATGCTGCGTTTGTTTGCAAACATTACTGCAGGACACATGGTAATGGTGATATTTGTTGGGTTGATTTTCGTATTTGGTCAATCAGGGGCTAACGCTCCTGTAAGTTATGGAACCGCAATTGGTTCTATTTTACTTACGATGTTTATGATGGCTATCGAGTTATTGGTAGCATTCATTCAGGCATTTGTATTTACCATTTTGACTGCTTCTTATATAGGAGCAGCCACAGAGGAAGCACATCATTAATTTTTAAATATACTTATTATGACAGGTTCAATTGTAGCGTTAGGAATGGGTTTAGCAGTAATCGGAGCAGGAATGGGTCTTGGTTCAATCGGTTCTAAAGCCATGGAAGCTATCGCAAGACAACCAGAAGCGGTTGGAGATATTCGTTCCAACATGATCTTGATGGGAGCACTTGTAGAGGGAGCTGCCTTGATCGCAATCGTAATGTGTTTCTTGGTTGCTTAAGAAACTAAAAGCATTGAACAACGGCGCAGCGGTTGGCTTGCGCTGTTGTTCTTTCACTCTTTTAATTTAATTGTAATGATAAATAACATAATTTTTCTTTCTGGATTCGAAGTGATCAAACCTGATTTTGGTTTAATCTTTTGGACTGTTGTTGCTTTCGGAATCTTTTGGTTCATCATGTCTCGTATGGCATTTGGTCCTATTAGAGATGCCCTAAAGAAAAGAGAATACGACATCCAAACTGCCCTAGATGAGTCTAAAAAAGCTCGTCAGGATATGGAAAAAATGAATGCGGAAAACGCACAAATTTTAGCCGAAGCCAGAGAGCAACGTGCAAAAATATTGCAAGAAGCTAAGGATACTAAGAACAGTATAATCAAGGAAGCAAAGGAGGCCGCTAAGTTAGAAGCCCAGAAGATTGTAAATGCTGCTCAAGGAGAAATAGAAAGCCAAAAGAATGCCGCTATGGCTGAAGTGAAAGCTTCTGCAGGTAATCTTGCCTTAGAAATCGCTGAAAAAGTTATTCGCAAAGAATTGAAGTCCAATCCGGAACAACAGTCTTTTGCCAATGCTTTAGCGAGTGAAATGAAATTGAATTAATAAGTTGCTATAACAAAGCTTTATGTCAATTGCCAGAATAGCCAGACGTTACGCCAAGTCTTTATTGGATCTTGCTCAAGAAAGAAACACACTTGAACAAATCAGAGAAGATATTGCTAGCTTTACCAAGGCAACAAAGAATAGGGATTTTCATCTAATGTTGAAAAGCCCTATTATCACTACAGGTAAAAAGAAGGCAATTATTCACGAAATTTTTGGAGGAAAAGTACAAGAATTAACGCTTGCTTTTTATGACCTCGTCCTTGCAAAAGGAAGAGAGTCTTTCTTGCCAGAAATCGCTGAAAACTTTGAAGAGCAGTACAGAGATTTGAAAAAAATCACTTCAGTTAAATTAACTACTGCTACGGCCGTAAGTGAAGAATTTCTAGCTACCATCAAATCAAAGTTAGAAGGTAGTTCGAATACAAAAGAAGCTGTAGAAATAGAAACAGCTGTTAATCCAGATTTAATTGGTGGTTTTGTTTTTGAATTTGGTGACCAATTATATGATGCCTCAGTGGCACATAGATTAGCAGAGATTAAAAAAGAATTTGCAAAATAACTTGTTCCGGCTTTTCGGAACCTTTGAATAATATTAAAACGGGTACAAAATGGTTGATGTAAAACCTGATGAAATATCAGCAATCCTTAGACAACAACTTTCTGGTTTCAGAACTGCTGCTGAATTAGAAGAAGTAGGTACAGTACTAGAAGTAGGAGATGGAATTGCTCGTGTTTACGGATTGACTCAGGCGCAAGCCGGAGAATTAGTAGAATTCGAAACAGGAGTTCAAGCTATCGTTCTTAACTTAGAAGAAGATAATGTAGGGGTGGTACTTCTTGGTGCAAGTGACGGAATCGTCGAAGGCACTACAGTAAGAAGAACTAGTCGTATCGCTTCTATCAATGTTGGAGAAGGATATGTTGGTCGTATCGTAGATCCTTTGGGACAGCCAATCGATGGTAAAGGTCCTATCGAAGGAAAAACCTACGAAATGCCATTGGAGCGTAAAGCTCCAGGGGTTATTTATCGTCAACCTGTAACCGAACCCCTTCAAACTGGTATCAAAGCAATCGATGCTATGATTCCTATTGGAAGAGGACAAAGAGAGCTGATCATTGGTGATCGTCAAACTGGTAAAACAGCTATCGCGATTGATACCATTATCAACCAAAAAGAGTTTTTCGATGCAGGAGAACCTGTATTCTGTATTTATGTTGCTTCCGGTCAAAAATCATCTACTGTAGCTAACGTGGCTGCTTCTTTGGAAGAAGCAGGCGCAATGGCTTATACAGTAATTGTATCGGCTTCTGCAGCAGATCCAGCACCACTTCAATTCTATGCTCCATTTGCTGGCGCATCTATTGGAGAATTCTTCCGTGATACTGGAAGACCGGCTTTGATCATCTATGATGATTTATCTAAGCAAGCTGTGGCTTATCGTGAGGTTTCTCTTTTGCTAAGAAGACCTCCAGGGCGAGAAGCTTACCCTGGTGATGTGTTCTATCTTCACTCTCGTTTATTAGAGCGTGCTGCAAAGATCATCGACAATG
>CALGJW010000537.1 GCA_937930025.1 uncultured Saprospiraceae bacterium
TATTTGATCAATCAATTTATAACTAGCAAAACCAATAAAAGAACAGATGAGTATGGTGGTTCCTATACCAACAGAATTCGTTTTGCACTTGAAATAGTAAAGGAAGTACGACAAGCGGTAGGAACAGACTTTATAATTATCTATCGCTTATCTATGTTGGATTTGGTACATGATGGATCAAGCTGGGAAGAAGTAGTGGAGTTGGCAAAATTAATCGAATCCGCAGGGGCTACCATAATTAATACCGGAATAGGATGGCATGAAGCTAGGGTTCCTACTATCGCCACCATGGTTCCCAGAGGTGGATTCAGTTGGGTTACTAAAAAACTAATGAGCGAAGTTTCTATCCCATTAATTACAACCAATAGAATCAATACCCCAGAAGTTGCTGAGAAAATTATTGCAGAAGGACATGCAGATATGATCTCTATGGCTCGACCTTTTTTGGCAGATCCTGAATTTATGTCTAAGGCATTGGAAAATAAATCACATTTAATCAATACCTGTATTGCCTGTAACCAAGCTTGTCTGGATCATATCTTTGAGAAAAAAACAGCCTCCTGCCTAGTGAACCCTCGAGCGTGTAACGAAACGGAGTTGAATTATAGTCCAACTAAGGAAAAAAAGAAAATTGCGATTGTTGGAGCGGGACCTGCTGGTCTTAGTTGCGCGGCGGTTGCTGCAGAAAGAGGACATCAAGTTGTACTTTTCGAACGGGCAAATAGAATTGGAGGACAATTTAATATGGCCAAAAGAATTCCGGGTAAATTTGAATTTAATGAGACCATTCGTTATTTCAATTCGCAAATTAAGTTGCATAAAATAGAATTGAGATTAGAGACATCGTTCACTAAAGAAATTGCCACGCAAGAAAAGTTTGATGAAATAGTTATAGCTACAGGGGTTACTCCACGGAAGTTAAAGATTCCTGGAATTGAACACCCATCTGTACTAAGTTATGTTGATGTCCTAGCTCGTAATGCGACTGTAGGAAAAAAAGTGGCACTGATTGGAGCTGGTGGAATAGGTTTTGACGTGGCTGAATTTTTATTGAGTAATGAACCAGAACAAGAACCAACTATCGAGGAATTTAGAAAGGAGTGGGGGATTGATGAAAATATGGAAAATAGAGGAGGTCTGAAACATCCGGATCATCCCGAAGAGCCAATAAGAGAAATTTATTTGATGCAAAGATCAGGCGGAAAAATTGGAGCCAAGCTTGGAAAAACAACCGGATGGATTCATAGGTCTACGCTTAAAATGAAACAGGTTAAAATGATAGGCTCAGTGGCTTACGATAAAATTGACGATAGCGGTTTGCACATTACTATTGGTAACAAAAAAGAAATTCTTGGGGTGGATAATGTAGTTATTTGCGCAGGTCAAGAATCTTTGCGGGAATTATATCTACCGCTGCAAGAATTAGGATATTCTGTACACTTGATAGGAGGTGCTAATGAAGCCGGAGAACTGGATGCAAAAAGAGCGATAGACCAAGGAGTGCGTCTAGCTGCTAAACTTTAAGTATATACAGTCACTCCTTCAGGTTTCGTTTTTTTCCAACGCTTATGAGACCACAGCCAATCTTCAGGTTGTTCATCTATTGATTTTTCCAATGCTTTTCGATAAGCTACAGTAATCTGACCTTCTGAAGTTTCAGCAGGTTTTTTTTCAAGCAACCTAAAGGTTACTTCATAAAAACCTCTTCTAACTCTTTTTACGCTGTAAAAATAAATAGGACATTTTTTTTGCCTAGCTATTTTTTCTGGCCCAACATTAAATGCTGCATCTCTATTATAAAATGAAGTCCAAATGGAAGTACGTGCATTGCCTGGGCTTTGATCAGCTATTAAAACCAATATGCCCGAAGTAGGCTTTTCTAACAACCATCTTTGTGTTTCGCGCATTGACAATAAGTTTAGGCCCCATTTTTTTCTTAGTTCCCGAAAATTTTGATCAATACGCTTATTTTTCATTGGCTTATAAACGCCATGTACTTTTTGGTCAAACCAAAGGTTAACTGCCAAGCCGCCCCATTCCCAATTCCCTTGATGACCACCGACCAATAATACGAATTGTTCCTGCTCTATTATTTCCGGATTCTTAAAAACCATCCTTTTTTTCAATTCTTGCTCACTTAAAAATGGCCCCTTGATTGACTCCAAAGTGGTATCTGATAAGTTCTTATAACAATTTTTTTTAATACGTTTCAATTCTTTCTCAGTTTTAGTTGGATAGGCTTGCCTAATATTTTTGTCAATTGTAAAAGATCTATAACCAAAAATATTTTGAAGTGACCAGCTTAGTAGGGAGGACAAAACGTAAAGTATTCGAAATGGGAAAATTCGAATAATTCCTTGAAGTAGCTTAAAACCAAAATAGCTGATCATATCACAAAGAAAAGAGAATTCCTCGTACTATAGATTCAGAAAACCTTCTTATATTTACCCTAAATGGGGTATTCCCCTATTTACCAAGAACAAAATCCCAGAATCTTTTCTGAGGAACATATTAAAGCAAAAGTTAAACCGTTGAGGCAATTGAACCACTTTGTACGTTACAAAGTTGGAATTACGCGTTGATTTGATCTTCATATAGGGTCTGGCACTTTGTTTGTA
>CALGJW010000538.1 GCA_937930025.1 uncultured Saprospiraceae bacterium
CGGAGAAGGAATTCCTTGGGAAGGAAATTATTCTTCCTGGTTGGATCAAAAGTCCAATCGATTAGCTAAAGAAGAAAAGCAGGAAAGCAAGCGACAAAAAGCATTGAAGCGAGAATTGGCCTGGTCGAAAATGGCCCCAAAGGCTCGGCAGACCAAAGGTAAGGCTCGTCTGAATGCCTATGAAGCACTGCGCGACAGTGAAGTGAAAGAAAAGGAAGCAAAGTTGGAATTATTTATTCCACCGGGCGGTCGTTTAGGAGATAAGGTAATTGAAATCGAAGGATTGAATAAAGCCTATGATGGAAGAGTCCTAATTGAAAATTTTAATCTGAGTATTCCAAGGAATGCCATCGTTGGAATCATCGGGCCGAATGGAGTAGGGAAGTCCACCCTTTTCAGAATGATCATGGGCGAAGAAAAGCCGGATAGCGGAACTATTTCCATCGGAGAAACGGTGCAAATAGCCTATGTTGATCAATCGCATAAAGACCTGACTCCTGATAAAACAATCTTCGATGTAGTCGGTGGAGGGCAGGACATCATTGAAGTCGGTACGCAAGAATTGCATGTCAGAGCATACATTGGAAAATTTAACTTTCAGGGAGGCGATCAGCAGAAAAAAGTAGGGGTCCTTTCTGGTGGAGAACGAAATAGACTGCACTTGGCGATGACCTTAAAGCAAGGGGGGAATGTTTTACTATTAGATGAGCCTACCAATGATATTGATGTAAATACTTTGAGAGCTTTGGAAGAAGCCATTGAAAATTTTGCAGGATGTGTCTTAGTGATTTCTCACGATAGGTGGTTTATTGATCGATTAGCCACTCATATTTTATCTTATGAGGATGACGGACAAGTGCAATTTTTTGAAGGTAACTTCTCAGATTTTGAGGCTGCTAAGAAAAAGCGGTTGGGAGATGTTGGGCCGAAGCGGGTTCGGTTTAAGAGTTTGCTGTAGCAATCAGTAAAATATTACTATCCCGTTTCCCTTTATGAAATCGGGGGAGTAATAAAAAATAACAAAAAGGACAGCTGAACATTCAGCTGTCCTTTTTTTGTTCAAAAAAAATGGCACTTGAAAAATCAAGTGCCTTAAACCCAAATTGAATAGGGCAGTCCCTACATAAAAACTTGATTTCCCTCAATTTATATGCTAAGCCTTAAAAAAGAATTGTAGCCTAAACATTTTAACCTGTGGAGTTATTTTCAGGAAATCAGTTCAAAAAAAAAGTATAAGTCCTTTCAGGTAATTATTTGAATTCTGCTGAGGCAAAAGTCTATAACAATCTTGATTTTACTTGAATCTCTTTACGAAGAATTCGGACGTACTGCCACTAATCTTTGGACATTTGGCCTATTCTATTTGGGATTTCATATTATGAATAGTCAGACCACAAGTTAAAGGAGACAAAAAAAGGTACTTGCTTTCACAAGTACCTTACCCCTTAATAACCCAAAAGCAATCGAAGTGTAAATTGGATTTAGACTCATTTCTCGACTAGATTACTAAATATCGTTGCTTTTAGAATTCATTTATTGCTAATTTAAATGCATGGAAATAACTTCGAAAATTCCTTTTCAACTTCTTTTCCTAAACTCAAATCAAAATTACCACCTTATGACAGGTTTGGCTTCAGGTTTTCATAAAATAACCGGACTTCTTACCAGTAAAATTGGGACAATATGTTCTAATTAATTGAGAATCAATAGGAAGGCTAGATTGTGATTTACTTGGTTTATACTTTTAAGATTTCAAATAAGAAGAAGGTAATCTTCCAAACCGTTCAACAAATATTTTAGAAAAATAAACCGGTGCGGAAAAGCCTACTTCAAAACAAACTTCAGCGACCGTATTATATCTTTTATCTTCCAGCAGATGGCGAGCTTTAAGCAGTCTATGTTCCTTTATATAGTTGCCAGGGGATAATCCAGTCAATTGCTTAATTTTTCTAGTTAATTGTCTTGAACTAAAATTCATCTTTTCGGCCAATTGAGAAACCGTAAATTGCACGTCACCCATATTAGAAAGAATTATTTCCTTTAATTCACTCAACCATTTTTCATCTGCACTGTCTTCTTTTTTAAAGTCCAGCTTTATGATGTCGTCCTTAGTTTTCAAAGCTTGAATTCGATCTTCACTGAATTTCAATAAATTTTTAATTCTAATCCTTAATTCATCCGGTAGAAACGGTTTTGTCATATAGTCATCAAGACCAACTCTCAAGGAATTTATTTTGTCGTTGTCACTTGCTCTAGCGCTAACCATTATCGTAGGAATCCTAGACCAGTTTTCATTTGATTTTAATTCAGCGTAAAAAGCTTGTCCATCCATAATGGGCATCATCCAATCTGTTAGAATTAAATCAACTTTTAATTTGTTGTGAACTAAAAATTCAAGTGCCTCTTGCCCATTATTTGTTGGTATAACTTGGTAATTAGGCGCTAGGATGTTTTGAATGAGTTTGTTCATCAAAGGGTTATCCTCAATTACAAGTATGGTTGGTTTAGATGAATTGATTTGAACAATGGCTTCAGGCTTTTTACTTTCAATGTTATCTTCAAGAATAGCGACTGAATCGTTTTTGTCGGATTCATGGTAGGAACAGGGAACGGAAATGGTGAAAGTAGATCCTTTATTTGGTTGACTTTTTACATCAATTGTACCATTCATTAATTGAACATATGTCGCCACAAAAGATAATCCTATACCTAAGCCTCCTTGCTCAGGAAGGTCTTTTTTATCTCCTTGGTAATAGATGGAAAAAATATTTGAGATTTCTTCTTCTGTCAAGCCAATACCTTCATCAGTACAGCTAAAGAAAAATGAGTCCTCTTTATATCCTAATTGGACGCTAATTTTAGAATTGGCTGGAGAAAATTTAATGGCATTCGAAAGAATATTTTCAATGGTTTCTGTAATTTTTTCGATGTCAATATTGATGACTCCCGTCCAAGGAGAAAGCAATTCCACTTCTAAGTTAATATTGCTGGATGTAGCTAAATTGTGGGCAGGTTCAATGGCTAGTTTGACGATCTCATGAAAACTAACCTCTTGATTGTTTAATATAAATATATTGGAATCAAACTCAGAAAGTCTTAGAATTTTAGATACAATTGAATTAAGTTGTAAGCTTCCTGATAGGGCAGTCTCTACATATTCCCTTTGGAAAGGAGATTCTTTGAGTGGATCTTTCTTTAGTTCTCTCAAAGGGTTTTCGATTAATGTTAAGGGAGTCCTTAATTCATGCGATATATTGGTGAAAAATTGAGATTTCAGCTCATCTAATTGCTTTAAGTTGCTTGCTTGTTGCTCAATTACATTTTTACTTTCTTGTATGTCTAGTGTCCTTTTGTCGACTTCTTTTTCCAAAAATAAACGAGTCTTTTCTAATTCGTAGATTCGTCTTCGATAATAAAAATAGCCAGCTATTCCGATTAAAGCGATCAAAAGGAGATAAAACCAGACTGATAAGTAGAATGGGGTAGGGACATGGATTAATAATTCGGC
>CALGJW010000539.1 GCA_937930025.1 uncultured Saprospiraceae bacterium
AATTTCGTAGATCTCTTGTCCTTCAAGGCGTTTAAACAATACAATTTTACCATCAACGTCCATAATCTTGGCAATAAATTTAGTATCGGAATTCTTTAGCGACACTGTAATTAAATCTGAACTTGGATTTGGGTAAGCCTCAATTTTGATCTTATTTTCAGAAGAATTGAGAACACCAACGACTAGTTCTTCTTTTTTCAATTTTCTATTATAAAATTGTAGCTCATCTATAACTCCACCGAAGAAACAACATGCTTCATCCCCAGTACCATTAAAACAACCAACAAACAGCTTTTGTGAAACTGTTTCTGCTGACTGATACAAACCATTATATAATACCTCTCCGTTTCGACAATATGAAATACTGTCTTCTTTAATGTTAATTAATATTTCGTGCCAATTGTTGTCAAGTATTTCACCGGAATTTTCTAATACTGTTTCAAAGTTTGTTGCAATACTTCCAACTTCTGTCTCTATCTGCATTCGATCATTTTCATATTCAAGTTCGAATACGTTTGATTCTATATTTTCTCCTAAACTTCCCAAGCTCAATATGGTTTGACGATCAGTTTCTTCAAATTTAATTTTGAAATAAATAGACAATTCTTGAAGATTATCTCGAAACTCAACCGCCAAAGCTGACAAATCCACAAATTCATCAATTCCATTCAATCTCAAAGATGAATTAAGATTGCCCATTTCATCATCGGTAAAGTTCCCTCCAAAATTTTGCCCGTGATAACTATTTGGGCCAGAGTCCAAAGTATTGCCATTAAAACTATAATAGGCTAATAAGCCCGATTGCGATATTTGAGCATTTAAAGTAAAACCCAAAGACATACAAATAAGAAGAAGGGTATATTTCATTTTTTTATTCAAAGATAATTAAACAAAGCTTATTCTATTGCAATCCATTCTAAAGACAACTGACATAGTACCAACTAAAAACTTCTTAAAGCCTTCTTTATTTCATTCTCATTTGGAGCAAACAAAGTAATAGTGACGAGTATTATCCCAAACATTTAATTCGGCCGCAACTTCATCAAAAATCTGAATGTCCTTAAATCCGGCTTCCGCCAATATTTTCTTTTCGGTATCTACTTTTCTATACTCCGTAAAGTACTTAGAATTAAGTTCTTCAGAATATCCATTGATCACTACTTTATCTTCTAATCCACAATGGCTGCGCATTATAAGTTTACCACCATTTTTCAACATGTCAAACATATTGGCGTAAATTTTAACAATGTCTTCCTCGGGGAAAAAGTGCGTAAGTCCTGTACTAACAATTTTATCAAATTGCTTTCTAATCTGGAAACCAGTCAGTTCTGCATTTATCACTAATATTTTGGGATCAATAAATTTAGAAAGTCCTTTGAATGTTTCAACTGCAACAATTTCTTTAACCGACTCAACTAGTGCATTCACCACTAATCCAGACCCAGCGCCTACATCTAGTATAGAATCGTCAAGTGCTAAATGTCTTTTTACAAAATTTATATCAGTTTGAAGATATGCCTTCTTTCTTTTGTTCGTTGTTTCACTAGGATCTTGGATACTTTTTGCAAGCTTTTCCCAATATGATTTACTTATTTCACTACTCATAATATAATTTTAATTCTTTGCATATTTTATGGTCTCCTCTGCTAGTATTTGACTTGAATCAAAGACTTGTAATGGGGAATCCACAATTGGAAGTATAATTGGTAGTTCCGTACAAGCATAAATAATTGCCTTACAGCCACTTTTCTTAAACTTATCAATGAGCGATAACATTAATTCTTTGGCTTCAAGAATATTTGCATTCTGCTTTCCTGCTTCAATAATATATCGGACATCTTTAAGGTCCTCGACATTTTCTACTTCTACTCCTGCCGTCACTAATTTCTCTTCGTAGAGTTTACTCATCACTGTCACTTCTGAACCAAGTACTCCAATTTTCTCCATTTTACTTTCTACGATTCGCTTTACAACCGCATTGACCATATTAAGAAAAGGTAGATTCAAAAGATGCTCGCATTTGTTTAAAAAGTAGTGCGCTGTATTACAGGGACAGACAAAAAAATCAGCACCACTAATTTTCAAGCGCTCAATTCCCTTTAGCATATGTGGCGTAGGATCTTCCTCTCCAAATAGAAAGGACCTTGCTCTACTAGGGATTCTAGGGTTAACATCAAGAATGGCGTGAAAATGATCCCAATCTTTGGCAGTTTCGGTATTATCCAATAGCGTTTTGTAGAAATCATTGGTGGCATAAGGACCATAACCACCAAGAATACCAATAATTTTAACTGTGTCCATATTACATCCAAATTGGGCAACAAAGCTACGTATTTATAGTTGAACTGGATGAAAAACATATTGTTACTTCTTTCCATAAGAAAGAATAGCCATTTATTGATTTTTCATTTAAATTCTTAGCTAATCACATGAAGTGATACTTAGTTACATATATAATATTTCATCATGTATTTTCAAACGACTTGATGGTATATCCCATTTTTCAATAAAATTTGGTAGTTTTCAGTTTGAAATAGACGACTTAAGTATTTAAAATTATGCAAGCAATAATACTCCTAGCCGGGAAAGGAAGCAGAATGGGAGAGCTTACGAAGGACTTACATAAGAGTTTAATTAACATTTCAGAAAATGAGTCTTTTTTATCCCGATTGATGCATCAGTTAAACGAATATACATTTAGTAAGATAGTGGCTGTCACTGGGCATAAATATGACCAGGTTACCGATGCGCTTTCTAACTACCAACTTAATATAGAAACCGTTCGCAATTCTAGATATGATGAGGATACAAACATCCTTTCTATTAAGTTGGCAATGGATCATTTGGACCTTTCCGAACCAACAATAATTATTGAAGGAGATATCTGGCTTGATGATGTTGCTTTAAAAGAAATCTATCAAGAAAGTTTGGCCGATAAATCAATTTGGTTTACGAAAGGAGATTTCAATAATCAGCAAAAAGGAGGCATCATCAAAATCAATGATCATAAAGAGCCGCAAGAAGTTTTGGTTGTAAAAAAGTATGATCCTAAATATAGTTCATACAAGAAGATGACAGGTATTATGACCATTGGTAGTCATGAACTAAAACATTGCTACCAAAAAGTAAAAGAACAAGTAGAACAAGGAAATGATCAGTACTTTTTTAACCCTTGGGTTCAAAATTTAACTGAATTAAATAGCGTAATATATGATCTAAACCCAACTCATCTTTTTAGTGCAAACACTTTGGAAGAATTGGAAATTTTAAAGAATTCCTATGATCAACAGAACGCTTCGAATATCAAACTGGTAGAAGTAAATAAATTAAAACCTATTGAGGATTTCATCCGCGAAAGGTATGAAATAATTTTAGACAAGATCAAAAAGGAAAGTGTCTGGACTAAACCGATTGTCATAGATGATAGAAATAATTTAGTGCTTGACGGACATCATCGATTTGAAGTTGCTAAAAAACTTGGTCTTAAAGTTATTCCAGCCATTCTAGTATCCTACAAGGAGATTTCTATTTGGTCATTGAGAAGTGATGAAGAAGTTACGCATGAATTGGTTATTTCAAGAGCACTTAGTAATAATATTTATCCTAACAAGACTGTTAAGCACAGTTTTCCCTTTCAAATTCCTTCGTGTAATTTCCCTTTAGAATCATTGTTGAATTAGAAATATGAGATTAATCATTTTAGCCGCTGGAGATTCATTTGAATTAGATGGTTTTAGTAAACTTTTAATCAAGAATCCACAAACTGGAAAGTCTATTTTACAAGGATATGCTGATATTTTTGAGGTGACCAAGATTACTATTGTAATCGGCTATCGAGGCATGGAAGTCATGCATGAGCACCCTGAATACGAATACATTTACAATGAGAAATGGCAAATGACAGGGAGTGGATACAGTTTGTCCTTAGCTTTAAATGAAGAGCCTTGTATAGTTGTTGAAAGTGATTTCTTTATCGACGATTCGCTAAAGAATGAATTGAATAAAAAGGAAAACTATGTGGTTATTAAAAAATCAGAAAGTAGAAATCTAAATTCTTTCAATGCTCTAGTTGATGATGAATGTGTGGTAGGTATGTACAAAGGAGAATCTAAAAAACAAGACCCCATTCTTGTAAGTCTGTTTAAAGAATCAAATGCCGAAGTTCTTAGAAATTGGAAGAAAAATGGAATAGAAAGTCCTCATCTTTATATTGGACAAACCTACCCCTATGATGTCAATAAGATTCCTTATCTAGTTGTTGACGATAAGAGCATTTATGAAATCAATACCATAAATGACTATATTAGTTATGTGGAAAAAACAAGAAAATGAAACTACCTATCAGGAGTATAACCTACTCCATTGATTTCAACAAAATAAATTCTAAGGAATACCAGAAAAATGTTTCAGATTCCATAAATCTGCTTAAAGAAGAATACCAGTCAAAAGGTATTTTTGTCAGAACTTATAGGTTAAATATTATTCCTATTAAACAAAATGAACGTCTTGATAAATTTTTATTTTTAAAAAAGATCAAGGTGTTAGATGAATTTATAAAACCTATTGATATAAGATGGTTTAATATAGCCTTTGACTTAGTCGGCATACCTAATAAAGATGTCAAAACTACCTGTTCAATTGCATATGACATAGTAAAGAATTATAGCCGTTCGTTTATAAATTTCATTGTTGCAAATGATCAGGAGATTAACTCAGAGGCCGCAAAACTTTGTGCTGAGCTGATACTTAATGTTTCAAGGTTATCCAGCAATGGCTACGATAACTTTCGCGTAGGAATTTCGCTAAATCCATCAGTCAATACACCTTTCTTCCCGTTTTCATTTGCGGAAAAAGACCACTCCTTTTCTTTAGCAGTAGAAACTGCGGATTCTTTAATAACCGTTTTAAAAAGCAACAAAGAAAAATCTCTTGTTGAGAAGAGAAAAGATTGCATTTCAACTTTAGCACCTCAAATAAAAAGTTTAGACACTTTTTCAAAAAGTATTAGTACGGACACTGCACTGTATCAAGGAATGGATATCTCTTTAGCTCCCTACCCTGATGACAAGGTTAGTGTAATAGAAATATTAAAATTATTGGGCCTCGATGATATCGGTGCAAATGGTACTCTATTTCTAACTTCATTCTTAACAAGAATATTGAAAAGCATTATTCTAGAACAAAAAATAAAAGCTACTGGATTCAATGGAGTAATGTATTCTCTTCTCGAAGATCACTTGATGTGCGAATCAAACAATAAAAAATTATTAAGCATTGATAAAATAATAAGTTATTCAGCACTTTGTGGATGCGGATTAGATATGGTTCCAATTCCGGGTAATATACTGATTGAAGAATTAGCTTCTATAATCTTAGATGTGGCAGTATTAGCCATTCAATTAAATAAACCACTTGGAGTAAGAGTTTTGCCAATTCCGAATAAGGAAGAAAATGAATTCACTACTTTTGATATGGATTTTTTGACTAATACCAGAGTTATGAAACTCAAGAATGTATCTCTTTCGGCTAAAAGGTTTGAAGAAGGTTCATTTGATTTTTTATAAAATCGCATTATTCAACTATTTGAATTATAGATAAGAGGTAAGAAAACAAAATCAATGGCTAAGAAAAGTACCTTAGTAGATTGCCAATCTGCTATGCTGGATTTACTGCTATTTATTGATAAAGTTTGTTCAACAAACAATCTGGTATATTGGATTGATGGAGGTACTTTATTAGGTTTAGTAAGACATAATGGCATGATACCTTGGGATGATGATATTGATTTATGTCTACTATATCCTGATTATGTAAAGCTACTCAAAGTCTTAGCAAAGGAATGTTCGCTTCATGAACATTACGATACCTATTACAATGAAAACAACATAGACTACTGGTGTGAATACATTGGAGACTGTAGAATATTAGCTCACGGCATGCTTACAACCAGAATTGACTTGATACCTGTTAAGGCAATTCCAAATACAGATGCCGCAATTAAAATAGATTACAGTCTCACAAATATTGCTAACTTCTTTATTAAAGGAAAGTTTAAAAATGAAAATCAAGTACTAAGAGAGCATCGAGAAAAATATTTAAAAAATCTTAATAAACTCGACCAATCGAAACGTATATTTTTTGAAGATTTTAATGCTTACATGAAAGCCAATACAAAGTCCGATGAAAATTTACTGTACACCTATTCTTTCCATGACATGCTTGTCAGCAAATCAAGAAGATATTACAAGTACCAGGAACTGTTTCCAACCAAACGTTCTAATTTCGAAGGCCATCAAGTATCAGTGCCAAACAACATCGACTCCTATTTAAAAGTTTTATATGGAGACAATTATATGACACCTCCACCTAAACACATGCAAAAGCCCTATGCCGATGTTTACTATTTCAATGATTTTTCGAAAGAACAAACCTCTCTGCACTCCAAAATATTCCTGCAAAGAGAGGTGAATCATTTCAAAGCTCGGATGAAGAACACTACCTTTGGCAGGTATAAAGAAAAATTTATTTCATTCATCTCATTTACGAATACTTGTATGAAAAATAAAATTTTTGCATTCTGGTGTATTCATTTGAAGTACGTTTTCAAAAAGTCGTTTTTTGGCGCTCGATTTTAATACAACATGCAAAAAGTAGGATTCATATACATCAACAAATCATACTGCGTTTACCATTCGCTAGGCATAGCTATTGAAATGGCAAAAAACAAAGACATTGAAGTAGTCATCCTTTCAACCAAAGCCAACGAATCAATAGTTAAATCCTTAATTCCAAATTCAGTTTTGGATCGAATTGAGATAAAAATATTACGCCCTTATTGGTATTTCACCATTCCCCACTATTTTGAAATCAAGCTACAATTGAGGCCTACCTTGTTTTTTAAATATACTAAATACCTTTCTTCTTTTGACGCCTTTGTTTGCACCATTTACGAAGATCTTTATTTAAAAAAAGTGTTGCCAAAGTCGGTTCGGCCAAAATTTATTTTTACTAATCATGGCATTCCGAATCGAAGTTATTCTTTTGATAACCGAGCATTAGACTTTGACCTGCTTTGTTTGCTGGGTAAAAGAGAGGAAAAATTAAGGCAATCATTGAACCATCTTCGTCCAGACAATTACAAGGTCACTGGATTTTTGAAATACGATCTCATAAAAAATAAAACTTCCAAAAAATATTTCAATAACGACAAGCCGGTGATTTTTTACAATCCTCATTGGGAAAGCAGGTTCTCTTCTTTTCAAAAATATGGCTTTGAAATTCTTGATTATTTTGCCAATCAAAGCAAGTATAATTTAATCTTTGCTCCGCATACTTTACTATTGGAACGCAATTGGAATATTTGGTGGAAGATCAGAAAATATAAAAAATATGATCATATCCATATGGATTATGGCAGTGAATCCAGTAACAATATGGACTACACAAAGTTAGCAGATCTGTACCTAGGTGATATCAGCAGTCAGGCTTTTGAGTTTATTTATTTCAAACAACGGCCCTGCCTTTTTATTGATGCCAATCAAATCAAAGGGAGCAAAGAAGAACCGATCTCTTGGAAATCAGGAAAAGTATTATCGACAATTGAGCATTTGGAGGAATCAATATCACAGGCATTTAGTGATCATAAAAAAATGTATGAAGGCATTCAGCAAAGTGAAATTGAGGAAATGTTTCATAAGGAAAGCCTCTCCCCTTCTCAGCTAGCAGCTCAGGCAATTGCCAACCTTTAATTATTGAATTCCTAAATTACTTCTTTGAAATTTGGTCCAGAAGACCTGCAACTTGTTGGGTAAGATTTCTTGAAGAGTATTTGCTTATGTCTTGTAACAAAGGTTTTGAAATTTCCTTTTCCTGATATTTTTTATAATAGTATAAAAGGGCTTTTTTTATTCCTTCAAAATCACTGTAATCTACTGTTATTCCTCGACCAGTTTCTGAAATAATATTGGCCACATCACTATCAGGAGGGCCAAGAACGATGATAGGTCTTTTAGATGCCAGATACTCAAATAATTTTCCTGGAATTCTTCCCTTGACATTATCTTGTTGATTGAGTAAAAGTAAAAGCACGTTACTAGAACTTGTTCTAATTAAAGCTTCTTTTCTGGGCACAGCACCTTTAACATTAAAAACGCTTTCAATACCAATTTCCTTGGCTTCTTTTACCAATGAATAATCTACTTGTCCGAAAAGGTTTAAAGCAAAATCACTTTCAAATGTTTTATTTTCATTTATCAATTCATTAATCACTTGAAAAAATATCTTGGGATTTCTATCATAGCCCATGATTCCTAAATGGGTAAGTGTAAATTCTTGATCTATTTCAATCTTGTCTAATTGATAATCATCGGGATCGTAACCCCAAGGAATAACAGAGATATTTTTTGCGCCTATTTCTGCCAAATCTTTTTTCCAAGAAGGGCTGACTATGGTAATATGATCAGCAGCTTTGAATGCCTCTTGTTCCAAACGTTGATGTTTGGCCAATCCCCATTTTGTCAATCGTAGTGATTGAAAATAATCTACTTGCGTCCATGGATCTTGATAGTCTGACAGAAAGGGAATACCTGTTTTTTGTTTTAATAAGGTTCCTATTCGAGTATTCGTATGCGGCGGGCCATTAGTTAAAATGGCATCCACTGGATGATCCTTCAAATATTTCAGTAACAATTTAACTGAGGGTGCGATCCATTTTGAACGGGCATCAGGAATAAAGAAGTTGGAACGAATCCAAACGGATAATTTATGCAAAACAGAAACTTCCGTTTCTTTTACGTAAAAGATATTATTAACATTGGCATCTTTTTTTTGACCTGTAAAGCGTTTATACAAACTATAAGGTTCCCAAATCTTACCTTTTACAACTTCAATTTCTGCTGGGACGTCTTTTTCATTGGAAGGGTCGAGAGATGGATAATGAGGATTCTCTGCAGTGAAGATGACAGGTTCCCAGCCAAATTCCCGAAGGTATTTGGCAAATTTCAAACAACGCAATACACCTATTCCACCAGAGGGCGGCCAATAATAGGTAACAATCAAAACCCTCTTTTGCGGCATTCTTTAAAATTTAAGAACTGATAAAAATTCACAAAGTGAACTAATTTACTTTGCAATTTTAATTTCCTTTTTCAAGAAATGCTTAGCTATTAAAGCAATCAAGCCTAAGATCATGATCAAAGAACAAATCAACGCAATCCATTCTCCCGTGTAATAAGAAGTAGGCATAAATTTGAATTCAATGGTAT
>CALGJW010000540.1 GCA_937930025.1 uncultured Saprospiraceae bacterium
GACAGATTATTTAAAAGATAACGGAATAAAAATAAGCATGGATGGGAAAGGACGAGCAATAGATAATATCTTTATAGAGCGATTTTGGAGGACATACAAATATGAATACTTGTATTTAAATGTGCCTAACGGAGGGAAAGATCTTTATGATGGAACAAAAGAGTACATGAATTTTTATAACTTTGAAAGGCAACATAAAACAATAGGAAAAGTAACACCGGCCGAAAAATATTATGGGCGTAAAGTACTTTTCAATTCAACTAAATATTTACAGTCAGTGGTACAATAATGGGGGGAACTATAGTCCATGATCCCTTAATATTAATTTAACACCCCCCACAATAGAATCCAAAACCCCCCGTTTTAATTCCGTCGATGGACGCAAAGCACCTATCGAATCTTGCAACTTATCTAATCAACATAACTTTTTATATCATCTCCAGCATTAGGTCAAACTATTGCCGGACTAACTTTTGAATTGGCGTATGTAGCAAAACTACTTCACTAAAATCAACTTTCTATGCTCAGATCATTTGGTCTAGTTATTCTTTTTTTTGCAAGTCAAAATGCTTTTTGTCAAGATGACCAATTTAAAGCAAAACATCTTTTCGGAATTTCTTTGGGAGCCAATGTTAGAAGTCATTCCATTTCTCTTACCAACCAAGTTCTGACAGTTGTAGGTTCAACAATCAATCGGGCGGATTCCAAAGCGCTTCCCGGTTTTGAATTGGGAACATTTTATCATTTACAATTTCATCGAAATTTTGGAATTAGGGCTGGAGGAAAACTCTCCTTTCTAAGTAGTCAGGTCGAATTTGAATCTGAAGGTCTTATCAACAATGTTTCTCTGAGAAATGATGAGTCCGTAGTAATTGAACTACCCATCAATGTCATATTCGAAAACAGTGAAAAAGATGTGAGACCAACTTTTTCTCTGGGTGGAAAACTCGACTATGATTTGACGGTCGACACGCGAAGTAGTAATAGCATTAATAGAAATTCATATTCAGTTTATCTAGAAGCTGGGGCAGGAGTTGCCTTTCGGTTTGAGTATTTTAGCTTTAGACCAGAACTCATATATAGCTATGGACTTAGTGATCGAGGAACCTACACGGGAATTCCTCAGGCGGCCATCTCGAATCACACTTTTAACCAATTCGCGCTTAGATTTTCATTCTACGGAGTCTAAGATTTTGTTCAATTAAAACGAAAATCCGATAAACGACAGAGTAAGGCTGGGGAACAACTTCCCGGCCTTTTTTCGTTAACATTTCAGTAACAAATCTCCCTGTTTTTGTTGGTAAATTGCAGTGTTTTTCGAACTTGTAGGTCCTTTTCACGTTTACTAAGCCTACCTATTTTACTCAATATTTCTGATGAAAATTTATACAACAGTCCTAGCTATTCTTTTAATGTCGACATTGGTCATTGCACAGCGACCCGATGGTGTGGGAAGACCGGGAAGTAGAGGAGGCGGACCCGGTGGTGCTGCAGAACTTACGTTAAAAGGAAAAGTGATCGACCAAGATGCGGGAGTTCCATTGGAATATGCAACTATTAGCATTTTTCGCCTTCCAATGAACAAGCTGGTAAATGGCAATATAACGGATGAGCTTGGTAATTTTGACATCAAGGTAAAACCAGGCAATTACGATGTGAAAATTGAATTTTTGGGCTATCAGGAAAAAGTGATGTCTAATGTTGAATTAAAACCAGATGCTTCTGTCAAGGATTTAGGAGAAATCTCATTGGCTTCCGAAGCCGCTTCGCTGGATGAAGTCATTGTCACGGAAGAAAAAAGTAGCATGCAACTTGGACTGGATAAAAAAATCTTCAATGTAGGAAAGGATCTTTCCGCGCGCGGAGGAAACGCCTCTGACCTTTTAGATAATGTTCCATCTGTTCAAGTCGACATCGAAGGAAATGTATCTCTTCGTGGTTCCGGAAATGTTAGAATATTGATCGATGGAATGCCATCTGGATTACTTGGAAATGGAACCAACGGGTTAAGAGCAATACAAGCAAATACTATCGAGAAAATAGAAGTCATCACTAATCCTTCTGCAAGGTATGCGGCGGAAGGAATGGCTGGAATAATAAATATAGTGATGAAGAAAAATCAGAAAAAAGGATTCAATGGGTCTTTTGATGCTACAGTAGGTGTTCCCACTAAATATGGATTGTCCGCAAACTTAAACTATCGCGCAAATAAATTTAACTTCTTTGTCAATTATGGTGTGAGTTATAACCAAAGCCCTGGTGGCGGATTTAATACGATTACCTTAATTGAACCGGATACCACTTTTATTACCGAACAATTGACCGAAAGAAAAAGAGGAGGCATCAATAACAACATTAGATTTGGTGCTGATTATATTATCAATCCAAAGAATACTTTAACCACTGCTTTTAATCTTCGCGTTGGAGACGAAGATAATTTTGCTACGACTGACTATCTTATTACTACAATTCTTTGGGCAATTTTTACAATAAGACGGTTCGTACGGATGATGAGATGGAAGATGAATCAAGACTAGAATATTCATTGACTCATAAGAAAACTTACAAGCGAAAAAAACAAGTGTGGACCACAGATATTCGATATCAAGATAATATAGAAGAAGAGAGTTCAATTCTGCTGAATAGATATTATGGTTCAGATGGATCACTTTCCGGCATTCCAGATCTTCAACAACGATCAGGAAATAAAGAACGATCTAATCAACTCACCATTTCTTCTGATTTTATATTGCCCTTTAATAAGGAAAGTAAATTTGAAATTGGTGGAAGAGCAACCATCCGAAATATTGACAACGATTATAAGGTAGAGGAGTTTGATGATGGAACCTGGGTGGAATTTCCAGATTTCGTGGATGTTTTTCAGTATGATGAAAATATTTATGCAGCGTATTTAATATATGGTAATAAGATTGGGAAATTTTCTTACCAAGTAGGAATTCGACCAGAATACACTGACGTTACAACGATATCCAAAGGGGTGACTAACCCAAGAGACTACCTCAATATTTTTCCTTCAGGACATATTGGCTACGAATTAGTTAACAACAATAGCGTACAACTGAGTTATTCAAGAAGAGTAAGAAGACCGAGGTTCTGGGATTTGAATCCTTTTTTCACTTTCTCAGATGATAGAAACCAATTTGGTGGTAATCCAAACCTAAATCCTGAATTTACAGATGCTACAGAAATTAGTCATGTGAAATATTGGGACAAGGCTTCGCTTTCTTCTGCCATCTACTATAGACATACCACCGGTAAAATTCAAAGAATAATAACGGTAGATACAGATGGATTTTATCGAACACAACCTAAAAATTTATCCACTGAAGATTCCTTCGGCTTTGAATTCACAGCATCATTGAATCCAGTGAAGTGGTTCCGATTCAATGCAGACTTTAATTTCTTTAGAGCGATTACCGAAGGGAAATTTGAAGATCAAGATTTTAGCGCGGATACTTATTCTTGGTTTACTAGAGGAACAATTCGATGGACCCTTTGGAAAGATACCGATGTACAAACTAGGTTTAATTATCGAGCACCAAGAGAAACTGTGCAAGGGCTTGCTAAAGCCATGTACAATTTTGACATCGCCGCTAGCAAAGATATCTTAAAGGATAAGGCTACGCTAACCTTCAGTCTAAGAGATGTATTTAATACCAGACGTAGAAGGTACAAATCAGAAGGGTTTAATGAAGATGGAAATGCATTCATCAGAGAAGGTGATTTCCAATGGCGTGCACGTCAAGCAGATTTAACCTTTAGCTACCGATTGAATCAGAAAAAACGAAGAGGTGGCAGCCGAGGCGGCTATCAAGGCGGTGGCGGAGGAGAGTTCTAATCTATTCCTTAAGTTTTAAAGCTAGCACACTTAGTGGAGGCAGTACCAAAGTGATTTGGTTTTTCTGCCCATGCAATGCTTTCCTTTTGGAGGTATACACTTTTGGAATTTTTACATCAGAGCCGCCGTACTTTGCCGCATCTGTATTTAGAATCAATTGCCATTTTCCATTTTTAGGAATTCCTAAATTATAGGTTGGTCTCATCACTGGCGTGAAATTACAGATAACGACTACAGGTGAACTACTTTTCTTTTTTCCCTTTCTAATATAAGCGATAACAGAATTTTCGTTGTCCGAGTAATCTATCCAACTAAACCCATCTGCTTCAAATTGCTTTTCATACATGGCGGGCTCAGCGGTATATAAATTATTTAGATCTTTAATCAATGTTTGCATTCCTTTATGAAGCGGATACTGAAGCAAATCCCAATCTAATTGCGTTTTGAAATTCCATTCCGTGGTCTGCGCAAATTCCCCTCCCATAAATAAAAGCTTGCTTCCAGAATGCGTAAACATGTATCCAAATAGCGCGCGCAGGTTGGCGAACTTTTGCCATTCATCTCCCTGCATTTTATACAACAAGGAACTCTTTCCATGAACTACTTCATCGTGAGAAAGCGGTAGCATAAAGTTTTCTGAGTTGGCATAGATTTGAGAAAAAGTAATGGTGCCTTGATGATATTTCCTAGTAAGGGGATCTTCCTTGAAGTATTTTAAGGTGTCATGCATCCAACCCATCATCC
>CALGJW010000541.1 GCA_937930025.1 uncultured Saprospiraceae bacterium
AGAACTTGCTAGGAGTTCAAAAAGTCCCTTATCGTCAAATTGCTTTGTGTTATTATCCTTGCCAGTCGACGAAGAATTGCCATCTGGCTGGCAAGCTGAAGAGAGAAGAACTAAAAGGGAAAAGATTAAAATTCTGTTCATTGGTAATTATTATCAGTAGATCCTAAAGTCGCTAGGAAAGCATTGCAAATATTAGCGTATTTAGGCTAGAATTCAAGTCAGAGAGTCTCTTTTGAACGATTTACTGGAGTTTTAATAGTTTTTGGGGCTATGAATCCACATTTCTAGGCAAAGAATCTGCTATTTATATACTTTTGAAGCGTAGATTAAGTTGCGATCCAATGGGCATATTCCCCAGTAATTATTATCCAGATGAAAGAAATTATACTTGAAATCATTATTAGAGCAAGGCATCCCATTTTTCACCTGATAGTTATTCTCTTGTTCTTGGGTGGATGTGCACCTGATTCGCCAAATTTACCGGCAAGTAATGCTCGGATCAGCGAAGATGGCACTGCTGATATGATTGCAGAGCTTAAAGCCATTGCCAATGATAAAAGCAATATACAGCTGTGGCATTTAAATAAGGAAAGGGCAAAAGCAATGGATGCCAAAATTCCGGAGATTCAGGATATCGGAACAAAATTATCTATGAGTTTTAAAGCTTCCGCAGAATGGTTGAATGCCGGTGAGTATGATATCGCCATTGAAAAACTGCAAGAGTTATTAGAATTGATAAACACTGAAAACTATAAACTTCCCCCTAAAGTAACACCGACAATTGAAGAATTACTTGGAGTAGCTTATTTACGAAAGGCGGAGGTTGAAAATTGTCTCGAAAATCACAATAGCTATTCTTGTTTGATACCTATAGAAAAACCCGGACAACACCTTCAAAGATCACCTGCGGAAAATGCACTTAAAAGGTTTGAAAATATTTTAAAAAAGGATCCTAATAACACACAAGTAAAATGGCTTTACAATATTGCTCAGATGACTCTGGGAGGCTATCCTAAGAACATTAAACCCAATTGGCTTATACCACCGGAAATATTTGAATCTGGTACAACTATTCCAAGATTTGAAGATCGAGCGATGTCACTTGGACTAGCGGTAAATGATATTTCTGGATCCGTCGTTATGGATGACTTTAATAATGACCACTACCTTGACTTGATGGTTAGTTCATATGGACTGGATGATCAACTACGCTATTTTCAGAATAACGGAAAAGGAGGATTTGACGAAAAGACAACCGAAGCCAATCTAACAGGTCTATTATCCGGGCTAAATATGATTCAAGCAGATTACGACAATGACGGCTGGTTGGATCTGTTAATTCTCAGAGGCGCATGGTTAGGCAAAGAAGGGAAACATCCGAATTCGTTATTGCGAAATAACGGGGATGGGTCTTTTTCTGATGTTACCAAAGCTGCAGGCGTTTATTGTAAATTTCCCACTCAAACTGCAAGCTGGGGGGATTACAATAATGATGGATTTATTGATTTGTTTATTGCCAATGAATTTTCGAAAAACATCAATGCCCCCTGTCAACTTTTTCAAAATAATGGAGATGGGACATTCAAGGATGTAGCAGTAGAAAAAGGGGCAGCTATCAAAGCATTTATTAAAGGCTGTATTTTTGGAGATTATAATAATGATGGATATCCTGATCTTTATTTATCTGTTCAAAATGGAGAAAATTATTTATTGAAAAATAGTGGGCCCTCAAACGATTATGCCTTTACCAATGTTAGTTCAACAGCCGGAACACAGCAACCTATTCAAAGTTTCCCTTGCTGGTTTTTTGACTACAACCAAGACGGATGGGAGGATATATTTGTTAGTGGATTTGATTCAAAGAAATTCGAATCCGCAGCTGGCGAAGTTGCTAAAGATTATTTAGGAGAAAAGCATTCTTCAGAATTACCTAGGCTTTACCAAAACAACCAAGATGGTACTTTCACAGAGGTCAGTAAGCAGACTGGAGTAGACAAGGTGCTATTCACAATGGGCTGCAACTTTGGTGAACTTAACAATGACGGCTATCCGGATTTTTATGCTGCTACTGGAACACCAGATTTTAGAGCCCAAATTCCCAACAGGATGTTCTTAAATCTTGGCGGGGAAGCGTTTACCGATGTTTCTAAATCAGGAGGATTTGGACATTTACAAAAAGGGCATGGGGTCGCTTTTGGAGACATGGACATGGATGGCGATCAAGATATTTATCATGTATTAGGTGGATCTTACGACGGCGATAACTTCATGAATGCACTTTTCATGAATCCAGGGAATGAAAACTACTGGGTAAAGCTTAAACTAGAAGGTAATAAAAGTAATCGTTCCGCTATTGGAGCCAAGGTAACAATAACTGCCAAAAATGCTAAAGGTGAGCTAAGGAAATTTTATGCAAAAGTAAATTCTGGGGGCAGTTTCGGAGCCAATCCGCTATGCATTGAACAAGGACTATTGGACTATTCCAAGATCCAAAATGTTGCTGTGATTTGGCCAGGAGAAACCACAGAAGAAATACTGAACGGCATAAGTTCCAATAATTATTGGAAGATCGATCAAGGAATGAAGACAGCTAAAATTATTAAAGCGGAGGCGTTACAGTTTTCCGGGGATCAACATAATCATCATTGATCCTAATCTTCAGAAATATCTTCATTTAGTTCTATATCATCAATATCCAAATCGTCCAGATCGGCCACATCTTCCAAATTCTCAATCTTTGGTTTTTTCTTCTTTATAGGTCGTATTACCTTTTCAATTATTTTTTTTTTTGGAACCTGCGGCAGGCTTTTCTTTGATTACTGGCTTTGGTGGTGGAGCTGTTTTAGCCGTAAAACTTTGAGTTGTAGTAGGTACAGCCCTCAATCTTTTTTTGTCAATTAGCTCTCCAGTCTTAAAGCAAACTCCATAGGTCTTATTCCGAATACGAGACAAAGCATTTTGCAAATTCTGCACATGCTTTTGGGTCCGATGGGCCATCCGTTGGAGCATTTCCGTTTCCGTCTGAGCAGCGGAATTATCGAACATATCTGATTTCTCAGAATCTTTCTTTTCACCCAACTCTCGAATCTGCTCTACCAAGCTTTCGTAGTCGAGGGTTGACTTCTCAAGGTTCCCTTCTAAGAGGGTTTTGAACTCTTCCAATTCTTGATCGGAATATCTTGTTTGTTTTGAACTTTTGCTCATGCAAATCTAATTTAAGAAAAAATATTCTTGGTAAGATGCTAAATGTATTGCATTCAATCCATATTTTCTTCAAATCAAATACATTTTTTCGCTTTAGCTGCAACCCTAGGGTAAATAAAAGGTCTTTCCACCGTAGCTCATTCATCTAAGATAAAATAGCATTCGTCAATTTTAACAATTCTTAGCTGGTGAATTGGATTATAATTACATTAAACCAACTTCTGATGAAAACAGTCTTTACTACCCTATTTTTTATAATTCTTTACTCTTTTTCACTTGAAGCTCAGCATAAACTTACTGGTTCCATATATGATGAAAATGGAGATCCTCAGGGGTTTGCCAACGTAATATTGCTAAACCCGGCTGATTCGGCCTTAGTCGGAGTCGAACTTTCCCAAGACAACGGTGCTTTTGCTATGATCGCAGATAGTGGCTCTTATCTGCTACAAATAACCATGTTGGGCTTAGAGGATTATTGGTACGGGCCATTCGAGTTATTATCAGATAAAAACTTGGGATCCATCAATATGACTATTTCTTCTAATATGTTGGACGCTGTGGAGGTAAAAGCAAAAAAACCATTTCTAGAACAGCAGGCGGGAAAGATGATCGTCAATGTCGAAGGCAGTCTTACCGGACAAAATGGATCAACCATCGATCTATTGAAAAAGGTGCCTGGGATGCTCGTAGTTCGAGACCAAATTTCTTTAGCGGGACAACAAAATGTTACGATTCTGATCGATGGCAAGCCAACCAAATATATGGATGTTCAAACTTTATTGAAGGAAATGCCAGCCTCTGATATTGAAAAAATAGAAGTGATCACGCAGCCTGGTGCAGCCTTCGATGCGGAAGGTGCTAGAGGGGTGATAAATTTAATTCTAAAGAAAAATGTTTTGCTTGGAACCAATGGTTCTGTCCGAGCGGGATTTGGTTACGGATACGCGGAAAAAATTAACGGATCGGTTCGGCTGAATCACCGCAAAGGACCATTAAACGTTTACAGTTCCCTTTCGGGTAGACATAGCAGAGGATTTGAACAAATGCTCCTAGACAGAAACGTGGGCGACTTAACTTTTATACAAGATAATTTTCAGCCTTATGCTCCAAATTCAGGATCATTTAGAGGAGGTGTTGATTATGACCTAACGGAAAAACAAACGATAGGAGTTTCAGGAAAGTATGCTCGAGGTACAAATCGTACCGCTGATATTAATACAACGAAGGTTTTTGATACAGAAAACCAAGCGCTATTTACCATTGATACTGATATTCCTTCTGATCGAATGTGGCAAAATTATGCTGGCCAAGTTTATTATTCCAATAAGCTGGATACCCTGGGACAGAAAATTGATGTGGATTTTAGCTTAGCTGGATATGGCAATGAAACAACCGATGATATTCTGTCCACAGTAGGAGGAAATATTGAATCATTTGGGGATAGACAAAATGCTCAGATCGGAAAGAATTTTGTGGCAGCCGCTCAGTTTGATTACAAAAAACCTATCAATAAAAATGTTCAAGTTGAGACTGGCGTAAAGTATAGCTATGCGCAGGTAGATAATTCATTGAATGCCTTTGAAAGATCAGAAGCTGGCAATCCATGGGCAATTGACAAAGGCAGAACCAATCAATTTATCTATGATGAAAACATCTATGCAGCTTACTTAAGTGGTAGTTATAAAAAAGAAAAATTCTCGTTGAACGCAGGCTTAAGATATGAATATACTGATGCGGAAGGTTATCAGGTCGTGAGTGATACCACGGTTATACAAAACTATGGGCGGCTATTTCCTAGTTTTGGAATTTCTGGCCCAGTCAATAAATCTCTTGGTTGGACTGGTTCTTATTCCTATCGGATCAGTCGGCCGAGGTACAAAAGTTTGAATCCCTTTATTTACTATTTAGATCCACTGACATTTGAAAGAGGGAACCCTCAAATCAGACCAGAATATATCCATACTGCAAAGGTGGGATTGACTTACGACGGTCAACCATTTTTCAACTTAGAATATCAGCGCACCACCGATGCCATACAATTGGTCACAGAACAAAATGATAGCACAGGAGTGACTTTTGCTTTTGATAATAACTTTGACAATTTCACTAGATATGGGGGAAGCTTATTTTTTCCTTTATCTTTTATTCCTAAAACGGAAGGTTACGGAGGAGTTATGGCCTTTTACAATGAGTATGATTCCGACTATTTGGGAGATCAGTTCAACCAAGGGGCTTGGAACGTGGTATGCTTCTTAAATGCTCAAGTTGAAATGCCTTGGAAAATAAAAGGAGAATTGAATGTATGGTGGGTAAGCGGTGGTCAAGAAGGGCTGATCAAATACAATAACATGTATGGAAGCAGCATTGGTTTTCAACGAAAATTTTTGAACGACCAATTAGAAGTAGGGTTAGAGTGGGATGATCCAATTTTCAAATATTGGTCTGGAAATATTGATTACCAAAACATGGATCTCGATATCGTTAGTAAGTGGGATGTCCGTGAGGTCAGCTTAAATGTTACCTACAAATTTGGGAATCGCTATATGAAAAATAGAAATAATCGTCAGCGAGCCAGTGATGATCTTGAAAGACGAGCGAATGACAATTAAGACCTCCATTTCTCCAAAAGAGAAAAAATTCTAGAATCTAGAAATTTACCAGCATAAAAATAGTTTTCAGTAAAGTAGGCTTCTTGACGGAAGCCTACTCTTTTTAGCAGTGCCATAGAAGATTCATTATCAGGATGTGTATTGGCTTCGAGCGAATGTAATTTGATATCCTGAAAGGCAAAATCTAGCATGCGATTTAACGCCTCCGTCATATAGCCTTTGCCGTGAAAAGCTGGAAACATGCTATAGCCAATTTCTGCTCGATGATGTGCAATGTCAAATCGCCACATTCCTAAGTCACCGATAAATTCATTGGATTCTTTCAGGCGCAGCACCCAATTGATCGCCTTATTTTCCAATCGTGTTCCTTCAATCTCTTGAATTTTTTTCAGCGAAGCGGCTACATTTTCATCTGGATCTTTATCCATGTATTGTCTAATTCGCGGGTTGGTTCTCATTCGGAAATATACCTCCGCATCCTCCTCCACAAGTTGGTTCAAAACCAGCCGTTCAGTTTCTAAAATAGGAAAGGGTTGAAAATTTGGCTCAAGCATGACCAAAGATACAAGCAAAGCATTTAAATTGCGCAAACTTTCAGATGAATATCTTATACTTTAAGGCTTTGCATATTGTTGGCGGTGTAGCGTGGTTCGCTGGACTTTTCTATTTGGTGCGAATTTTAGTTTACCTAAGAGAGTCGCTAGACAAACCAGCTGTAGAGAAAAATATTTTGCATCCACAATATGCCTTAATGGCCCAGCGGGTTTATAAAATAATTTGCGTTCCCGCGATGTTGATCACTTGGATTTGTGGAGTGGCCATGCTCATTCTAAATCCTGTTTATTTTGAACAAGGTTGGTTTCAAATAAAATTTGTTTTACTATTTGCTTTATCAGGATATCAGGGCTTCTCAAAACGTTGGATGAAAGCACTTATAGCTGGCAAGGTTCCATTTAATGCTTTTCAATTTCGGTTACTCAACGAGGTGCCCACCCTACTCTTAGTATTTATCGTATTCTTAGCCGTTATGCGAAATACCATCAATCATGGATATCTATTCCTTGGGGTGGTTGCCTTTGGAGGAATACTCTTTCTTTTCACTAAGTTATACAAACGTATTCGAGAAAAAAAGGCCTGAACTAAGCTCCAGTTTCAGCAATTTCTATCCTATTCCATTCGCATAAAAATAACTTACCTTTGGTATAATATATCATTGGGGAATTTTATGCTTCGTTTCATTGGTTTTGCGATCTTGCTTTTCATCTTACCTAGTCTATCCAAGGCTAGTACTATAATAGATTCCCTAAAGCAGTTAGTTGAAAAAAATGAACCTGGCACTCCAATAGTACAATTACATTGTGATTTGGCTTGGGAGTATATCATGGAAGAAAGTGATTCTGCGCTGATCTTTGCAAAGAAAGCGGAGCTACTTGCTGCCGAAAAAAAAGACCTGAAAGGAGTAGCCTTAGGCAGGGAACACCAGGGAATCTATTACGAAATGGTCGCCAATGATTACGACAAGGCAGCGGATATATATTTAAATACCATCAAATTTTGTGAGGACAATAATCTCGATTACAGCAAGAACATTTATCATAATCTTGGCATACTTTTTCATATGTCCGATAGTTATGAAAAAGGAAAATTGTATTACGAAAAATCACTGGAGCTCGCTAGACAATATAAAGATACTTCTCTTATAAAAAAATGCCTCATCAATCTTGGGACCGTGACTTCTTCTCTAGGCCATAATTCAGAAGCAAGAAGTTTACTTCTTCACTGTTTGGAATATCCACATGACGATGTTTATAATCTTTCCATCATCTATGGCTCGATTGGCAATACTTATTACCGAGAGAAAAACTATAACGAATCGCTTCCTTGGCTACTTAAATCTGTAGGAGAAATTCAGGGAAAAAAAATTGAACCTGACTTGCTTTCTTTTACCTACATTTTAGATTGCAAAGCAGCTTTATTAGATGATTCTGATCTTCAATTCTGGGTGAATCATACTGAAGACTTGTTACAAGAAACTGAAATTCTAAGAGATCGAAACATAACTTTTAAATCCCTGGCTAAGGCTAATGAAGTTTTGAAAAAATTTGAATTGTCCAACGAATATTATAAGAAATATATCTCCTCTTATGATTCGCTAAAAGTAAAACAGCGGGATGAGCTCGTATATGAAT
>CALGJW010000542.1 GCA_937930025.1 uncultured Saprospiraceae bacterium
CTGTTCTTTTTTTTCGGATAAAAAAGCTTACATTTTAACTTTAATCAAGCTCAATAAACCATTGATATAGGTATTATTAGTGGAAAATTTACACTTTCTCCAAGGGAATTGATAACTTTGATAACGAATTAATTATGGGAGACCGAAAAGTTTGTAAGAGAGTACTGATAACTACTTGAGTGACAAATAAGTTTATCAGCCCTTCCGGCCACCCATAATTAATTTTTAATGTTACTTGTTGATACAAAGGTACTGGCAGAACAACCAGTCATATCAAACATTAATACTATTTAACTGCCCTAAAATTGGCTTTAACATCTTTTAACCAAACCCTGCTCAGGTATCCCCTAAATGCAAAGAAATTCTAAAGATTCTGCAGCCAAATTAGCCGCAGAAAAATCATTTTTAACTAAAAAAAGGTCACTGCCAACGGTCGATGAATTAGCCAATGGTATTCCTAAGGGCGATCGATTTTTATTGGCTAAAGGAATCACATTATTGGAAAGCGAACTTCCTGAAAAACAAAAATTGGGGTATGAACTTTTGGATAGATTGAATACCGTCGATGGAAAGGCTATTCAAATTGGAATATCAGGTCCTCCAGGTGTTGGGAAAAGTACTTTTATTGAAGCCCTAGGAAGTTATTTAGTGGATCAAGGTTTAAAGCTAGCAGTCCTAGCAATTGACCCTTCCAGTCAAAAGACAAGGGGCTCCATACTTGGAGATAAAACAAGAATGGAAGCACTTTCCAAAAATGAAAATGCTTTTATCAGACCTTCTCCGGCTGGAAAAACACTTGGAGGCGTTGCAGCCAAAACCCAAGAAACCATTCAATTGGTTGAAGCCGCTGGATTTGATGTAATATTAATCGAAACGGTTGGCGTAGGCCAATCAGAATGGGAAGTCTATTCCATGGTCGATTGCTTTCTTTTGCTCTTGCAGCCAGGTGGGGGAGATGAATTACAAGGAATCAAAAAAGGAGTGGTGGAAATGGCAGATTTAATTGCAGTTAACAAGTCCGATGGACCCCATATGGACTTAGCAAACCAAACAAAGTTATCGTATCTCAATGCCCTTCATCTTTTTCCAAAGAACCCGAATGGATGGACCACCAAAGTAAATCAGATCTCTGCATTGGAAAACATAGGAATTGAGGACTTATGGAAAAACGTCAATGATTTTTTCAAATTGGTAAAAGAGAACGGACATTTTGAAGAAAGACGCAAAGCGCAGGCCCTGGATTGGTATGAAAAACATCTAAATCAGTTGGTTTGGCAGTCCATTTATAATAAAGAATCCCTCTTTGAGATATTTGAGGAACAAAAAGATCAAATTATTGCAGGGAAAATCAAGCCTATTCAGGCCGCAAGGGCTGTATTTCAAAAGTATTCCAAAACTCCCAAGGAATAACCTTGCCCCCTAGGTTTTGCCTTTGTATTTTTGCCGCTTGTGTCGGCAAACAAGCCAGACTATTTCCAAGATATGAGTGTACTAGACGAAATTAACAAGCGTAGAACTTTTGGGATTATTTCGCATCCGGATGCAGGTAAAACCACCTTGACTGAAAAGCTACTATTATTTGGTGGTGCTATACAGGTGGCTGGAGCCGTAAAGTCAAATAAGATTAAACGATCCGCAACTTCGGATTTCATGGAAATAGAAAAGCAAAGAGGAATCTCTGTGGCTACTTCTGTGATGGCATTTGATTATAGAGGAAAAAAAATAAATATTCTAGATACACCTGGTCACCAGGATTTCGCAGAAGATACGTTCCGAACTTTGACAGCAGTCGATAGTGTTATCGTAGTAATAGATGTCGCCAAAGGGGTGGAAACACAAACCGAAAAATTGGTGAAGGTTTGTCGCATGCGAAATACACCGATTATTGTTTTTATCAACAAACTAGATAGAGAAGGAAAAGATGGCTTTGATCTGCTAGATGACTTAGAACAAAAATTAGGCTTAAAAGTATGTCCGCTGTCTTGGCCGATTGGAATGGGACAAAGATTCCAAGGAGTCTATAATATGTATGAGAAAAACCTCAACCTTTTTCGCCCACATTCTAAACAAGCGACGAGTGATGAGGTCATGAGCATAGCTGATCTTTCGGATCCTGCGTTAGAAACAAATGTTGGAGAAAAGGCTGCTGCGGAGTTAAGGGAAGACGTGGAAACCGTTACTGGAATCTACCCAGCATTTGATAAAGAAAAATATTTGAGTGGTGAAGTTTCTCCAGTCTTTTTTGGCTCTGCCATCAATAATTTTGGAGTAAAAGAATTGCTGGATTGTTTCGTGGAAATCGCTCCCGGCCCTTTGCCACGGGTAACTGAGGAAAGAAAAGTTGAACCATTGGAAGATAAATTCTCTGGCTTCATTTTTAAAATACATGCGAATATTGATCCTAAGCATAGAGATCGAATCGCTTTTCTAAGGATTTGTTCCGGAGTTTTTAGACGTAACACCAACTACCTGCATGTTCGACAGGCGCGCAAGATGAAGTTTGCGAATCCTACTTCCTTTATGGCTGCAAAAAAGTCCATCGTTGAGGAGGCATACCCAGGAGATATTGTTGGACTTTATGATTCTGGAAATTTTAAAATTGGTGATTCGCTCACAGAAGGAGAGCAATTGCACTTCATCGGAATCCCTAGTTTCTCGCCAGAGCAATTTAGATACGTCAACAATGCTGATCCGCTTAAAGCCAAACAATTGGCTAAAGGATTAGTACAACTGATGGATGAAGGGGTTGCCCAACTTTTCACCAAAGAAATGAATGGGCGAAAAATTATTGGAACAGTCGGAGCCCTGCAGTTCGAAGTGATACAATATCGATTGAAACATGAGTATGGAGCTTCTTGCAATTACGAACCAGTGAGTTTACATAAAGCCTGTTGGCTAGATGGTGCTGAGGCCGATATCAAAAGTTTTCGAGATAGAAGGAAAAAAGATATAGCAGTCGATAAGGATGGTAAAATAGTATTCCTCGCTGAATCAGCTTGGGCATTGAATATGGCACAGGAAAATCATCCGGATGTAGCCATACATTTTAAATCAGAATTTTAATCCTTTAGGATTAATGCACGTTAAATAATTGAATTAGATTAAAAACTATTATAGATGTCTGGACAAGATCAAAATTTCAAGAATTTAGTAGCTCATTGTAAAGAGTACGGTTTTATTTACCAGTCTTCTGAGGTCTATGATGGATTGGCCGCCGTATATGACTACGGCCCCAACGGTGTCCTGCTTAAAAATAGCATTAAGGAATATTGGTGGAAATCCATGGTTCAAATGCAAGAAAATATTGTGGGTATAGATTCTGCCATTTTTATGCATCCAAAAACATGGAAAGCTTCTGGACACGTCGATGCTTTTAATGATCCTTTAATAGACAATAAAGATTCTAAGAAAAGATATCGTGCAGATCAGTTGGTGGAAGGCTATTGTGAAAAAATAGAAAAGAAGATCAACAAGGAAGTGGACAAAGCTCAAAAACGCTTTGGAGATGCCTTCGATAAAGTGCAATTCTTGGCTACTAATGAGCGGTGTGTAAAAAACCAAGAAAAAATTGACACCATCATGAAGCGCATGGCGGATGCCATGACCGCAGATGATATGGTTGCGCTAAAAGATTTGATCGTTGAGTTGGAGATTGCAGATCCAGAGAATGGCTCAAAAAATTGGACGGACGTTCGCCAATTCAATTTGATGTTCAATACTCAATTGGGAAACATTTCTGGAGAGGAAGGAAAATTGTACCTAAGACCAGAAACTGCCCAAGGAATATTTGTCAATTTCTTGAATGTGCAGAAAACCACCAGACAAAAATTGCCCTTTGGTATCGCACAAATCGGAAAAGCATTCCGAAACGAAATTGTTGCTCGTCAATTCATTTTCCGAATGCGTGAATTTGAACAAATGGAAATGCAATTTTTCGTGCAGCCAGGAACACAAAAAGAATGGTACGACTACTGGAAAAAAACAAGGTTGAACTGGCATCAGGTTTTACATGCAGCGGAAAAATTGCGTTGGCATGATCATGATAATCTAGCTCACTATGCGGATGCAGCAGTTGACATAGAATTTCAATTCCCATTTGGATTTAGAGAATTGGAAGGAATACACTCTCGGACAGATTTTGACTTGAAAGCTCACCAAGAACTCTCTGGAAGAAAAATTCAATACTTCGATCCAAAGACAAATGAATCCTATGTTCCTTTTGTAGTCGAGACTTCAATCGGTTTGGATCGCATGTTTTTAGCAACCATGGCCACTGCTTTAGTAAATGAGCAGGTGCCTGGACAGGATGATCCAAACAATACTAGGGATGTATTAAAATTACATCCAGCATTGTCGCCTATCAAATGTGCGATTCTTCCATTAAAAAAGAATGACGAAAATATAGTTGCCAAAGCCAAGGAAGTCTTCAATGCGCTGAAAGGTTCTATACAATGTATGTATGATGATACTGGATCAATAGGTAAATTATATAGACGGCAAGATGCGATTGGAACGCCGTTTTGCTTAACTATCGATTTTGATTCGCTCGAAGATAATTGTGTGACGGTAAGAGATAGAGATACACTTGTGCAGGAAAGAATTCCAATCGCGGAGCTAAGAGCGAAGCTATTGCCAAGAGTCGACATGGGCGGATTGTTAGCGAAGCTTTAAAGGAATTATTCATTTCGCTAAGTTCAGAGTCAACTGGAACCGCACAGCTACGTTATTCGATACTTTAGACTTTTACATTTTGCCTTTGCCTTGAGTTGGCGCAGCTGTATAGGAATTATTCATTTCACTAAGTTCATAGTGAACTAGAACCACGCAGCTACGTTATTCGACAAATTATCAACTAGCCATTACCAACTTTCAATTCAAAACAACTTTCCCTTGATATAAAATTCTATCACTACTGTCTTGCGGCAAATACTCCACAAAATAAGCCCCCTTCGGTCAAGCACTGGTATCTAACGTACGCTGAGATTGATAATCTCCATTCTGTTCATCCGCAGAATCCATCCACACATTCCCTAGCACGTCATAGACCACCAGTCGGCCATTAGGATATTGATCCGGCAGCTCTACTTGTAACCAATCTGAAGCAGGATTAGGATATAAATTCAAGTTTGTAGTCGTATAAACCAACTCTCCAAACATAGTGACTAAGCTGTCATCACACTTCTCCGTCTCATCCACCCGCCACTGCGGAAAATGCGGAAATCCAGAACGTGCTGCAATGTAAGGCAACTGGATTGCCTGCTGTTCAAAATTGCAAGCTGTACCCAATTCATCAGGATCATGCACGACATGGAAGCTATTAGTGCTAGCACCCGTCCGTACATAGATGCGACAGTCAGGGCCTGCTTGAATATTACTAAAGGAATGTTGATTGAGCGGATCAGCTACTCCATTCCAAGGAGCTATTAGGCGAACCCCATCAGCTAGATCTGGTTCCCAGCTATCCAACTGATACAGGGTATCCACTACATTGAAATAGATAAAACGAGAATTGGGACTAAATTCAATATCACTAATATTTACTAAAGGTAAAACATCTGTATCCATAAGCCTTAGATTGGAGAGCAAGCCAGTACTTCTATCAAAGTCGTATAAATACAAGCCATCATAAGTAGAATAATAGCAATATTTTGTGCCATCTGGAGAAAACTTGGCTCCACCGGATGATCCGGTTTGTATAGGATCATAATGGCGCTGAATATATTGTGGGGCTAAGTCTTGCACTCCATCAGCAGTTACTTCCAAGCGATGAAAAAGATCAGGAGCTAGACCAGGTTGTAATATCCACCAATCTATGCCATTTTGCTTTTTAATTAAAGCCAGATAACCGGACTCAACAGAATCCATCACAACAACTTCATTTTTAACAATAACATCACCATTGCCATTATCTGCATGGATATTAACAATGGAATACTGAATTCGATTACTAAAATTTGTTGGTAATTCAGAAGTCTCTTCCCATACTTTGTGAATAATATAAAATAAAGAATCATTCTCTGGCGCGTCGATAATATAGATATTATATTTTCCAGGGTAGCCATTGCCACAATCGTCTCCCCAAAATTCTACAAAAAAATCATCAAAATTAAGACTATCCCCATGCGGCATTATTTCATGGTGTTGATTGGCCACTGCACAGCCATTGGTATAAAAAAGGAGCGCTCCATTTTCATCACAAATGCTAGCTTTATTATTATCAAATTCTAATCCTCCTTCTCTTGTTCGCGCTTCTATGGGTAATTTATTAAATCTAATTTCGGACGCTTGAACACCGGGTTGTGAATCTTGATCTGAACCAAAAGGCCAGTAGTAATCTTGCTTTTGGGCGAAGAGTAGTGTGGGGAGGAGAAAGAAAAAAATGAGAATTATACGATGCATAAAAAATATATTTAAAATAAAAAATGGAGTTTGGAAATAAATCCAAACTCCATTTTACTTCCGTATTGTTTTTTTCGAGACTATTTCGTCGCCTCAATCTTATTCAACAACAGTGCAGCCTTCATCAAGAAATCATCTCGATGGCCCATGTACTCATTGTGAATCATCATCAAACGAGCTGCATCCCATGCCGCTGTCTTCGGATTAATTTGTCGAGAAGCAATCGGGTGTAATCGGTATTCCAAATTGTTGGACTTTAAAAATCCATAGTCTGCTTTAAAATTAATGACCTTAGCTAGCTTGTTCAATGAGAAAAGATAGTTTGTCTCTTTGGTTATACTTTTCTGCAAATCGATAATATCGTATCTGTCAAATCTTACACGAGCTTTTTGACATAAAAACACGTCGCGATTGCCATCAAAAGTGATAATATTTCGGAAACGATATTTACGGAACGCTCTTTCTAAGAACATTCTCATTGGTGCTCGAGTAGGTCTCAAAGCATCAAAAGAGACATCTAAATCCTCTTCTCCTAATTTATATTCTTCATCGAAATCTTTTCGACGACCTGTTCGCATGTTGATGACTTCCCTTACTTTTCCTACTGTATTTCCTAGTTCGTTAACCTTAGAAAACACACTTACAACATCCACATCCACCTCATTCTTCCAGCTTTCAAGGAATATTCTTTGCGTTTTTGCTTCGTAAAGTAGAAAGGCGACTTCGGCAATTGCGTAGAAGTTTGGGTAGCCTCCGTAAATATTGCCATATTTTAATTCAAGGAAGGCGGTATTCTGATCCACAGTTGGTATTATTTATTTTGAACAATTACTTCAAAAGTCTATCCTTTAAAGTATGAGTTTTGGGTTTCTACAAGCAATAAAGGTAATAATTAGCCAAACAAAAATTGGCCAGATTCATAAATTTTCTCATCATCTGCGAAAATTCTTCCGCCGTTCATCATATCCGCAATCATATCCCAGTGTATTGCGGAGGTATTTTTACCTCCAGCCTGTAAATAGGACTGTCCAATTGCCATATGAACTGTGCCTCCAATTTTCTCATCAAAGAGAATATTCTTC
>CALGJW010000543.1 GCA_937930025.1 uncultured Saprospiraceae bacterium
AAGACCCGTACATCGTTTCATCCAGTTCAGCGACTAAGTTCGATATTAATCCTACTTTTTTTTGCTGCCCTATCTTGGGCTCAGCCAGCCAATAACGATCCCTGTAATGCAGACGTGTTGCCGTTAAATCTAAGCTGTTCAAGCGGCTCAGGTATATCAGGGACAAACGTGGCTGCGACTAATTCAGGAATTGCCGATCCAGCCTGTGGTTCATTGTCCGGAGGCGCAGATGTTTGGTATACTTTTACAATGCCAACAAATGGTTATCATGTTAGCCTTAATGGTTTTCCAATTGGAATCTCAGAATCAGGTATGGCAGCTTATACCGGTTCAGATTGTTCAAGTCTTTCCGAACTTTCTTGTGCAGCAACTGCTGGTATTTTTGAGACTTTGACCGTAGAGGATGGTTGTAATTTTGAATATGCTGGAGAACAGATTTGGATTCGCTTATGGGAATTAGGAAATGATAATACTGGAACTTTTGAAATTTGCGCTGTTGCTCATCCGCCGATTCAAGATCCAACGTTTGGTTCATGTGCTGCTAACCCAGTAGGAGCCGATGAATGTTGTGATGCTGTATTGTTTTCAGATGATTTGGATGGATACTGTGGAAATTCACTCAACTTTAATAGTCATCCAACAATTGCGGAATTTTGTGCAAACATTGATAATAACCAATGGATTGGTTTTGTGGCATCAGACCCCACAGTTGAAATTGATATTTCAGTAACGAATTGTTTATTTTCAAATGGACTCCAAGTTGGGATGTTCGCATCAACTGATTGTAGCGCATATACTTTGGTTTCAAATTGTTGGAATCCAAATAATCAAGCGGATGGAACATTGCTTGCGACTGGATTAACTCCTGGTCAATACTATTATATTATGATTGATGGTTGGGCAGGTGACGTTTGTGATTATACTTTAACAATAGTTCAAGGTGTGCAAACAACTACCATTACTCCTAATGATTATAAAATTTGTACTGGAAGTTCTGTTCAATTAGGTGTTGATGTTTTTGGAGTGGGTCCGTATTACTTTGATTGGACACCAGCCGGAACTTTGGATGATCCAACTTCGCAATACCCAGTCGCATCTCCTACCACAACTACAGCATACAATGTTCATGTAACCGGTATTATAGATACCAACCTGACCGTGAATGTTCAAGTAGTATCAGGAAACCCTTCTGGTCTTAATGTCACAGGAAGTAATCTAGTATGTACGAATTCGTCGGGTGAAATTTACAGAGGAACAGCCATTGAATCAGACTCTACTATTTGGACAGTTTCCTCTGGAGGCACCATAGTGGGAGGCATTAATGCAGATTCTGTGATAGTAGATTGGGGGAGTTCTTTTGGACCAAACACCGTTACTATGGAATCAATTAATATTTGTGGTTCTACAGTTGAAGTTTTTGCTGTAAACATAGTACCACCACCGAATATATCAGCGACAAACCCTTCGCCTATTTGTGCTCCAAACACATTTAATTTGGGAACTTTGTCAGTAATGAATTCTGCACCAGCAGGTGGCCCGAGTACCTATTATACTAATATGACTGATGCCAACGCTGGAACAAATGCCATACCACCACCATTTATTGTTTCTTCAGGAGGTACATATTGGGTGAGAATGGAATCTGCTGCAGGTTGTTATGATATTACTTCGGCCAATGTTGTAATTGAAAATCCGCAAATCACTGTTACCAATCCTCCGGCTTTTTGTGAACCGAATACCTTTGATTTATCTACGGTTAATATTGTTGAAAATAATAGTTCAAGTGCATTAGATGTTTTATCTTTTCATTCATCTATGGCAGATGCTTCTGCAAATGCAAATCCCTTAACAAATAATAATATTGGAGCAACAAATACATTCTTTGTTAGATATGAAACAGTAAATGGATGTGTGGACATTGAACCGGTGACTGTTACAGTCTATGAAAGACCAGACTTAACCTTCACTTCACCTTTGCAAATTTGTGCTGGAGAATGTTTAGATCTTGCGGCGCTCACATATACAGATGCAAATAGTACAACAATTGTTGGCAATCAATTTTTTAATGATTTAAATTTAGCAAACATTGGACTACCCGGTCTTGAAATGCCAAGTACTGTTGTTTGTGATGCCGGACCTTATTTCATGAGAACGAGCACCTCGGATGGTTGCTTTATTATTACTGAAATAAATATAACGGTTAATTCGAATCCAACTGGAACTATATCAGCAAACACTACTGCTTGTTATGGTGAAACCATAGACCTTACTTTTAATTTGACTGGTACCGGTCCGTTTAATGTAAATTATAACGACGGTACAAACGACTTTGTGTTGAATGGAATTTCAGATGGTCATCAAGAACAGGTAACCGTCAATACTGATATTTCCTTTGCAATTGATACCGTTAGAGACGTTTCAACAAACTGCTGGAGCTTAGGAGGACTTGGAGTTTCAGTTGCGGTTAATGATCAGGTAAGCCTTAATCTTTCCGGGAATAATGATATCTGTATTGGTCAAAGTACCGATCTGTTGTTTACCTTAACTGGCGATGGTCCATTTACAATTGAGTATTCAGATGGGACAAATACTACAACCTTAAATAACATAGCTGGTCCGACACATCTAGAATCTGTTTCGCCCTCAGTAAATACTACTTATACCGCAATTTCAGTTTCAGACAATTTAAATTGTACGGGTTCAGTATTAGGAAGCGCTGCTATAAATGTAGGTACGCTGATAAGTGTTTCAAACTTTTCAGAAACCTGTAATCTACTTTTAACAGGTTATACTGTATCATTTGAAATAGCGGGAGGAGATGCCGCAAATTATTCAGTAACTGGAATTGCAGGATCATTTATAGGGAATGTTTTTACTTCGATTGAGTTAAGCGCAGGAGCGACATATAATTTTGATGTAAGTGATGGGTCAGCCTGTCCAAGTTTAAATTTCAATGGATCTTATGATTGTCAATGTGCATCTGATCCAGGGTTAATGGATCCTACATTAGTGGAATCTTGTCTTGGTCAAGGGTTTCTTACTCCTGATGCAACTGGGGTAGTTACTGAAGTGGGTTTCGTACAGGAATATGTTTTGCATGACAATGCAGGAAATTCTATTGGTACAATTTTCGGTAGATCGCCAACGCCTAATTTTACTTTGGTGGCTGGTATGTCGACCGGAGTAACGTACTACGTTTCAAGTGTAGTGGGCCCGGATAATGGCATTGGAGGAATTGATGATTCTCATCCATGTTATCAAGTAAGTATTGGAACGCCTATCATAATTTATGATACTGGAGCAGCAGTATTGTCAGGTGATGCAATTAGCTGTACCGGAGTGTCGAACACTTTAACCATTTCTATCTCCGATGGGCAACCTCCATTCGATGTTATTTATTCAGACGGCACAAATCAATTTACGCTTGATGATATTGTGAATGGTCATACGGTTTCAGTAAATCCAACCACCACCACAACCTATTCGTTGATTTCAATTTTTGACAATACAAATACGCTTTGCCAAGGATCTGTTGATGGATCTGCAACGATTACCATAGCTGATTCGCCAGTTGCTAGCAATGTTCAATTTGAATGTGATGCAACCAATACTCAATTCCGAATAACTTTTGATATTTCTGGTGGCGTGCCGTCTTCGTATAACTTCACAGGTGATGCTGGAAGTTTTGACATAGGGACTGGGGTATTTACTTCTGGATGGTATACAAATGGTGATGCTTATTCTTTTGGTATTGATGATGCTAATGGTTGTGCACCGTTTTCAGTAACTGGAGCACATGTTTGTAACTGTACCACGGACGCAGGAACAATGGATTCCCAATTGATGGAAGTTTGTGAAAGTGGAACTGCATTTTTTACTACAATGAACCCTCCTACCTTCGACGCAGATGACGTTCAAGCATATATATTGCATAATGGAATAGGAACCGTTCCTTTCACTATTTATCAAATGAATTCCATTCCAGAATTCAATTATGATCCAGCGCTAATTTTTGGAGAAACTTATTACGTGAGTAGGATTGTGGCAAGTGATGACGGATTTGGGTTGCCAGAAACCGATATTTTAGTGGACCCTTGTTTATCAATCTCAGTTGGACAACCTGTCATTTTTTATCCAGAAGCTCAAGTAGGAATAACAGGAAACCTGGAACTTTGTGAAGGTGAAGATGCTACGCTTGTATTAGATATTAATCAACCAGGGGAGTACAATATAGTTTACAATAATGGAATGGGAGATTTCCCATATGATAATGTTTCTAATGGAGAAACTATTACTCTTCCAATGCCTAGCACCGGTACAATTACTTTGGTT
>CALGJW010000544.1 GCA_937930025.1 uncultured Saprospiraceae bacterium
ACTTTTAGATTGAAATAACCCCCGCGATAAATCGCAAGCTACCTCCGAGCAATCGCGTGCTAGGCGGCTCACCTACACGAGGCTCGAACAACGGCGTTAATCCACCTCATCAAACAAATACCGCTCATCATATGCTACGCCCTGATCTTCTAGCATTTGCCGAATTTCTTGCTGGAGTGTCTGCGCACGATGATGCGCTTCTTGATTTTCGATGTAGCGGATAACAGCATCCCAATGCGATTTACTCACCGCAAACGCACCATACCCACGTTGCCACGAAAAACCTTCGATTAATTCGCGTTGAATGAATCCGGACGATTGTGATTTGAAAGCAGCGACTACATTCGAAATAGAATCTTTAGGATTAAGACTAATAAAAACGTGCACGTGATTTGGCATCACATAAATAGCAATCACTATATGGTCACGCTCATAGATTACATCTTTTATGAAGGCCTCGACTCTCTTACGAATATCAGTTCCTATTAAACTCTGTCGACCAGAGACTGGAGTGACGATATGGATGCCTTACTGGGTATATGTATTTGCCATGGTGGAATTTATGGATTAGCCTTTAGATGAAGTTACAGAACCATTTATCGGGGAGTCGCTGTTTAACATTCAGCGTGACGACGTCAATTACTAGAGTGCCAGCGTGTTGGTTACCTTAATAAGTAGGCGCCTCCTTGAGGTTGTAACGATGAAGGATCCATGCCATAGCAGGACAGATGCAAACTGGAGTAGACTCCGTCGATTTTCAAACACCTATGGGATGGAAATCATATTTTAAATAAAATATATCTTTGCTTTAAAATTTTCCTACACCATAACACTAAACAGCCAGACATGTTGATAATATTATTCAGTCAAAATACATTACTTTAATAAACATCTACACAATAAATATGCAAGTATTTTAAGAATACCATAAATACGAGGATATTAGTTTTTTCCTAAAAAATGAACTTGCATAACCCTGAAAGAATCATTTTTTAATGATATAAATTGATATAAACTAAATATTCTCACTGCAATGGCTAAAATTACCATGCAATGAATAAACGAAAGGTACTAAGAAAGTACATCCAACAGAATGAGGGGATTAGACTGTACGTCTACAAAGATAAACTCGGAATCCGCACCACAGGTATTGGCTTTAACTTAGAACGTGAGGATGCACGACAAACGTTAATTGACAACAAAATTGATGCTGATAAGGTCTTGAGAGCACCTGTATATTCAGCAACCAACCCTCCAGAAAAATCAAAATTTGTAATAAATGAAAGACAAGCTAACACTCTTTTGGATGTAGACCTAGATACTTTCTCTAAAAATCTAAATGTTATTTTCCCCAAATTTGATCAGATGACCCCTGGCAGACAAGTTGCAATATTTGACTTAGCATACAATGTAGGCATAACTCGTTTTAAAGGATTTAAACAATTCATTTTAGCTGTTAAAGCAAATAACTTTTCTCATGCTCATATGGAAATCATTAATAGTAAATATGCTAGACAACTTAAAAATCGATCAGAAAGAAATGCTAACGCGATACTAACAGGAAAATATCCTGTCACCATAATTGAGTTTGCCAATTCTCTTGAAAAAGTACAAAATTCACCTGTCTCTTCGAGTACTTCTCAAGATGATAATCGTGAACGGGCAGCAGGAGCTAGTGACAGCATCAGAAGAGAGCAAGAACAACGTGCCCAGAGAAGTCGGGAACGGGCAGCCAAAGAGCAGAGAGATAGTGACGAACGAGAGATGCGGAATGAGTCAGAAAAAGTAGAGGGAGAAAAAATCGAAAAAAATGATACTGATACTGGATACGTTGGATAGTCTAATTGACTATCGCATGCTATTTTTAACCTTTATCGTGTTTCAACCCGCATTTTGCGAAGGTCAAGAGCAACTAAGTGTTTCCCCAATAGCTTTTGTCGAGATTATGGATGCAATGGAAATTCCACTAGGTGAAACAGAAGTAAATTGGATTGATTTTAGATCGCAAGATACAATCTTAAGAGATAAATTTAATAATACTAAATGGGTTCGAAGTTTTCTCGAAGATGGTTCCTTTATCGACGGTAGAATTATAAAAAAGAATTCAAAGAATTCTGGAATATTACTATTGAGACGAGGCGGTCATTTTTCAACTTTTGCGGAAGTGTATAGCTTTAGTAAAAAAGGTAACCGGGCGAAAATTTGGTACCAAAATGAAATCACAGAATTGAGTGACGAAATACCTATTAGCAGCTGTGGTGGACTTTATGTCAAGGATACTATTTTTGCATACATAAATTATGTTGAGATAAAGAATTGCAAAGAAGTTAATCCAATTCAAATGTCTGATCTAAAACTAATTCCTAGCGAAAATGGAAGCGAATTATTCACGGGTGCCAATTTAACTTTCATTTCATCTTTCCCCAGTCTTAAAGTACAATTTTCATTTAATAGTACTCAAGAGTCTTTACCCTATCAAATAAATCTCGTAGTCCGATCTTTTGATAAAGATACTATTGGAACAATTAACCTGAGTCGTGATTTAGAATATTTAAACAAAGTAGATGAAAACAAACGGAAATTTTCTTCCACTCTAAATTTTCCTCAATTGCTGCTACTTTCTCAATCAAATGCTGCAAGTATTACAGCGAATGATGGTCTAGTATGGATTCTTCGAAAAACTACATCTCTAAGAGAAATAACACAAAAAGGAAAAGTCAGCCAATCTAAATTAAAACGAAAGTCTAAAGACACAAAAGATTATAAAAAGCTACAATCTATACTTAAGGATATTATATATAACGAAAATTAAGACTAATAGTTCGCCATAATAACTAGATGCCTATATAATTTTTTTTGACTTAAAAAACTTTCTCCAAAACACCCTGCCCCTGCACCATCTCATCGATCCACATTTTCAGCACAGTATTCTGTCGAAGCTTTGACCTTGAAAATTTGGAAGTATATGATGGCGCATCATCAATCTGTATAATTAGCTGAGCAAGACCTTCTATCGCACCTTCTAGACTGTTGTTTAGACTGGCTGTAGATTCTATAACCTCAGTAGGCATATCTTTACCCCAAACATTAAACAGCTTGCTTATAATATCAAACATACCATGCATACTCCCTTTAAATTCAGGAAATCTGCTCTCATACTCGTCCGACACTACTTCCATTTCATTCGCTAGAGAATCCAAAGTCATTTTCTGCTTTCTCATCCTCAAACGAGTATCTGATATTTTATTTGCACGAGTCAATTCATGGGTCCTCTTCTTAACTTTCGACGTTAAGGATTCCATGATTTCAGATAACTCATTTACCAGTCTATTCATTTCTTTAGAATTTATCAAGAACTGATCTACTAAATCAAATACCCCGACATGTTCATCTAAAGAAAAGTTTACACCACTAAGTAAAACATCAATTCGTTTTTGAAGCCTGCTTTTCTCTACTATAACTGAAGGCTCTTGAGATACGCTAGACGCTATAGATTGATTTTTTTTGCTTCCTGAATTGAACCTACTTAAGACATATTGATTCAAATTTACACGTAGAATCTTCTCAAAATCTTCTGGCTCTTTAAAAGGGATATATAAGCCTAAACTTTCTGCTCTCTCCTTCAATTTTTTAACTTCTAGGAACCCTTGATCAATTGCGTCTAAACTGTCTGGCGGAGATGTTTTAAAGTACATCATGACCCTTACATCTTCTCCATTTTCATACTTTTGGATAGCGAGGTCCAATTCTTCAACACTTCCTGACATAGCCCGTTTCGTAGGGGTTCCTAGTCTTGTCCAGAAAATTGAAATAAAAATATCATAGTCGCTAGAAACAGTTTCATTAACGACCTCTTGTGCATCAGTTCCTAGGCCAGGAATTGCGTACTGTTCGTAAGTCAGAAGCTTAAAAGCGATTCCAAGATTTTCGCCTATAGTCTGTGTCAACTCAGACACGACTTCGCTAGCTATAATTCTTTCTGTTTGAACATCTCCTGGAGAGGCTAGAAATATTCGAATTTCTTTTACAGTCTTCATATTTTGTTCTTTAACCTACCCCATCTCATAAACAACCCCCAAACCCTGAACCTCCCTCAAAAAGTCCGTATCCGCCATCACCGTACGCTTACTTAAAAACGGCATCGCGATCTGGCGCTCGGGCTCGACGAGGGTGAAACGGAGGGAATGCGGACCTTTGTGGCGGTTGCACACCGCCTCCAACCGATTGATCCAATCCTCATCGACGAGGTGAATCGGCACTTGAAGGTGGACGCCCTTGCCACGCTTCTCCGCGACGCTCTCCATCATGGTCACCTCATTGAGCTTAAGCTGGAACTCCCCTTCTCTACCCCACCGCTCCTTATAACTCGCATC
>CALGJW010000545.1 GCA_937930025.1 uncultured Saprospiraceae bacterium
TTTTAGGAAAGATGATGCGTATGCCTGGTTTGCCAGCGGTTCCTGCCAGTGAACAAATGGACATTGACGATAATGGGGTGATTAGCGGATTGTCCTAGAAAGCGGTTATCTATTAGCGTCGATTCGACGCTAATAGATAACCGCTAATAGCTAGAATTATCCCCTATTCGGGAACTTTTATCAAATTCCCTTGGTTTTCCACACATATTTAGAGCTAGAATAGCTAATATGCAAATCTTAACAGCCAACATAAACGTGGAGGACGACATTAAAGATCGAATCTTCAATGAGGAATTTTACCCTCATGCGGAGGCATTATACAATTTTGCTTATAGCCTAACCTATAATGAGCCAGATGCTTCTGATCTGGTCCAAGAAACGTATACCAAGGCTTTTCGATTCATTGATAAGTATGAACAAGGCTCTAACCCTAAGGCTTGGCTTTTTAAAATTCTTAAGAACGCATTCATTAATCATTATCGGAAAAAAGCAAAGGGACCGGTCAAGGTGGATATCGATGAGTATTCTGGCTATAAGGATGATGATTTAGGAAATAAAAATGCAGGTTACGTCGATCTACGTCAGGAGATTTTTCAGAATATGATGGGCGATGAGGTTACGGCTGCAGTGAATGGGCTACCTGAAGATTATCGAACCGTAATCCTACTTTGCGATGTGGAAGATTTCACTTACGAAGAAATCTCTAAAATTATTGGCGCTCCGATCGGGACGGTTAGGTCCCGTTTGCATAGAGCGAGAAATTTGTTGAAAGAAAAACTTTTGGCTTACGCCAAATCCATTGGATTTGAAAATAAGCGTAAATAGCAGTGAATATTTGTTAAACACCGGAATGGGCGTAAGCTCTTCCTTTAAATTAAATTAACATGGGTACTCCTGATCAAAATGGCTTTAAAGATATTATCAAAAAAGTCAATATGTATTTGGATAACGAACTAGCGCAAGAAGACCAATCCCAACTGATCAATGACATTAATACCAATCCTGAATACCATCAAATTCTTGAAGACGAAAAGAAATTTAGAAAATTTATTAAATCCAAAATCAATCGTCAAAAACCCTCTCCCGATTTCTTAAAGAGCTTGAAAGAAAAAATCAGGCGAAACTAGACTCAGATCTTATTTATAGGGACCGCTCTGGTCTTTACTTTCTTATTATCTTTGCACTTTAATTTAGTACAATGATAGATAAGTTAGCAGCAATACGTGATAGATTTTATTATTTAGAAGAACAGCTCTCAGATCCAGAGGTGATAAGCGACATGTCGCGCTATAAAAAGATTTCTAAGGAATATAAGGACTTAAAGGAAATTGTGGATGTCTCTCAAATATATGAAGATATCATAGGGAATATTTCCACTGCTAAAGAAATGTTAGCCGATCCTGAAATGAAGGAAATGGCAGAAATGGAATTAGATGAGCTCAATCCAAAAAAAGACGAGCTTGAAGAGCAAATCAAAGTATTGCTTATTCCAAAAGATCCGGAAGACTCCAAAGATGTTATTTTCGAAATCCGTTCCGGCGCAGGGGGAGATGAAGCCAGTATTTTCGCCGGCGATCTCTATAAAATGTACACCAAATATTTTGAAACTAAAAAATTAAAGACAGAGGTCGTTTCGGTAAACGAAGGAACCGTTGGAGGATACAACAAAATTGTTTTAGAAATCAGCGGAGATGATGTTTATGGACTGTTGAAATTTGAGTCAGGCGCTCACCGGGTTCAACGAGTACCCAAGACAGAATCACAAGGACGAGTGCATACTTCTGCTGCCACTGTAGTAGTGATGCCAAAGTTTGAATTGGAAGATGTAGACATCAATAAAGCAGATTTGAAAATCGATACTTATCGAGCCTCAGGGGCGGGAGGTCAGCACGTAAACAAAACAGAATCGGCAGTAAGGATTACACACTTACCAACAGGGGTCGTTGCTGAATCTCAAGAATCTCGACAGCAATTTAAAAATAGGGATATCGCCATGCAAAGACTCTCTTCTAAAATTCATGATATCCAAAGAGAAAAACATGATAAAGAAGTTTCAGGACAACGGAGATCTCTCGTAGGCACAGGAGATCGTTCAGGTAAAGTTAGAACCTATAATTATCCGCAAAACAGAGTAACAGACCATCGTATTAATTTGACGCTTTATAGTTTGGATAAAATAATCCAAGGTGATATTGATGATATCATTCAAGCTTTGCAAATGGCTGAGAATGCATCAAAGATGAGTGCTGCCGAAGAAATGCAGTAGCGTATTAAAAGTCTTTGCCTAATGAAAAATAAAGTCTTCGATCTCTAACCTGGCGTGTCTCGATTCCCTTGGCCCAATCGAATCGAATGAAATATCCGAATAAGGTGGTTCTCAATCCGTAACCATATCCTGCTACTATCGGATCTCTAAAGTAATTTACATTGACAATAATTCCTGTGTTATCTTGAGTCACCACAGTTGAATTAATCGGATTGCTAACATCAAAAGGATTCATCCCTTCCCAAGCAGTACCTGCATCGAAAAACCCAATGATTTGTAAATTTTTCAAAAAGGGAGATTGTAATCTTTTGAAAACATAATTTAATATGGGAACCCTCAATTCCAAGTTAGCAACCACATAGGAATTTCCATTTCGAATATTACTGCTAAACCCTCGAAGATTTGTGGCAATAGATTCAAAGGCATAGTTTCCATCTGTTGGATACGGTATAGAATTATCAAACTTAGAAAACAACCAGTTGTCAACTCCTCCCAAGTAATAAAGTATTTTCTCTGCACCAAAAGAAGTAGTCCCAGCAAGTCGAGCTGCTAATATGGATCGCTTGTCTAAGCGTTGATAATGCCGAGCATCGAACCCTAGAATTCCCATCCAGCCTTGGTTTAAGCTAAAATTAAAATTCTCGGTTAAGTCAACAGAAAATCGTTTGACTGCTTCTGCAAAGAATTTGTACCGAGTTCCGTTTTTAATGTTTATGGATACGTCGAGTGTATTGTCAAAAACATATTCTACTCGAAAACCAATCCGTTGAGATCTTACAGTGGGAACTTCAAAGGCAATACTGTCCGTAGCTAACTTAGTTCGCTTATCAAATCGAAGCGTGGAAATACCTCGAAGACTTGTAAAGATGTCAATGGGATATCTAACCTGAAATTGGCCTAGTTGAATGGTTTCTATACTTCGACTTCTTTGCACAAAGTTCGAAGTAGGAGGATCATCAACACGGAAATTTTTTCTATACAATGCAAACTTTTTATCCAACCTATTCTTTCGATTGTCAAAAGTCAAAAAGTACTCTGCTCCATTAAATGAAGTGGGCACCCTTATACCTCCTTCGAGAATATAATCCTCAAATAAATCTTTAACATTCGCCTTAAGCAATATGCCCAACGGTGGATAGTTGAATCCTCTTTGTGGAGCTGCTTGGTTAGTTGAGCCTGAAGTTTGCGGTTCTGCTGCAAAGTTGTCTAAGCCTCCGAATAGTAGGCTATTATCCATTTGTGTGGTCAGTAAGTCAGTTCGAAACTTTAGTCGATAAGGAACGATCCTAGATGGATTAAAACGCAAGCCAATGATTTCTTCGCCAGGATTTCCTAAAGCAACGGACTCCCTTGCAACGGGATCACGATCCATAATTTTGGAATCATCAATTTCAAGGGTCAGTTTTTCTTCCTCGCTTTCTGACGAGGAATTAATTGGATCATCAAATTCAGATTGAAATAAAAGTCCATCTTCTACTGGCTGGTCAACAAGTATTTCATCCGCCTTTTTTTCAATAACCTCCTCTTTAATTTCGCCGCCAATATTTTGACTGGTATTGAATTTATAGTCTACGCCGAATTTCGCAATTTGCTTTCGTTTGAACGTAGTGACCCAAGGAGTACTGTTAATTGTCGGATCTATTTTAAATGGATATAAAACCGGTGTTTCTTCTTCGTAGAAGAGTTCATATCCTATTCCAGCCTTCGCTGCACTTTGGACCGATTTGAGCGCATTGAAATAATTGGTACTGGGATGAGTCGCTCCAACTGTTAATGGTTTTTCTCTAACAATAATACTTGCAACCAAACTTGAATCTAGATCTGCTATAATGGAATCTTCATGCATGACAACTTCAGTAGAATCTTTAAAGGTGTATACTTTTTCGTTGTAGTGAAAAATTTCTTCAAGGTGACCTGCGTATCGATTGGAAACCCCTGAAACGTCTGAAAGAAAGCCAAAGTATAAGCTGTCAATTGCAAAAGGGCTGCGTTCATTTGCCAGTGGTGTATTCGTTAATCTCACCAAAGAACTAGGCTTGTTTTCCAAGTCGTAATAAAACAGATCAAATTTGTTTAACGGTAAAATAGTATCGGGCCGCTGGGTAGTTAAAGTTGTATCTATTCTATTTGAGGAAAAAATAATTCCTTTCTTACCTCTAATGTTCACAACAACCGCATCCAGGTCATCCCAAAAGTCATTGGTAATTCTTTCAGTTTGACGAACGGACGGTCGATAGACAAATAGATCGCCGATCCCTCGGGTAGCAGCAGAGAAAAGTATTTTTCCAGGATTGATGAAATCCATGGAATAAACCCTTTGTAGCTGTGGATCTAACGGTTCGACAACTGATTCTTCCGAAGCCAAATCGTAAGCCATGTAGTATGGGATATCTCTGCTCTCATAGATAATTCCCAATTCTTGATTATTTGGATTCCATGCGAAAAGAGGATAACCGTAATCAGTTTCCTGGAACGGATTTCTAAATCCATTTTTTAAAATTCTTTTGCGTTCACCAGTATTTAAATCTTGAATAAAGAGTTTAGTTTTTCCTATTTCATTTTGTAAATAAGCCAACTTTTTTCCATCTGGGCTAAGTTTGAATGTTGAAATTTTTGCGGCTCTTTTGTTCTTTATTTTTAAGGGTTCCCGTTTTTCTTTGTTTAAATTGGGGATATCATTTTTATATCTATTCTCATAAAATACTTTCCAATTTTGAGTCATCTTCTCATAGGATGTTCCCAAAACATATAAAAGCCCGCTATCGATGGATCGGTTTATTCGAGTTAAGTAAAGTAAATTTGAGACTGTAGATCTTCCATAATTCTGACTAATGAAATACCACATAGAATGACCTGCAAGTACTGGATGATCCTCTGAAAGCAATTCAAAGTTTTGATAGCGCTCGTTTTGCAAAAAAAGTCTAAGTTCTGCATCCACCTCAGTGTTCCATTCGCTTCCGGCAAAATTGATCAGACCATCCTTGAACCAGATAGGAAGATTTAATAAAACCGCGTTCTGAACGATTTCTTGAATATTAGAGCCAAAGAGCATGGCGTTCAAATAAACACTGGCTATTCCTTTTCGAATTTGTTCTCGCAGATTTAAGTGATTGCCATCAAAGAATACAAATATCTTATTGCCAACAATTTTAGTTTGTCC
>CALGJW010000546.1 GCA_937930025.1 uncultured Saprospiraceae bacterium
GGTATGTCCGATATGATGGCAGCATCGCAATCAAAGCAATTTTTGATAAGGCCCAAAGTTTTCAATGTGAATTGGCAAGAGTGCAATTAGGAGATAAAAAAGGATACATTAGATATCAACCTCCGATTGAAAAAGAGTTGGTTATCGATAAACTAAATGCCAAACCAACACAATTAACTAGGAGAAAAATTGGAGAGGGGAAAAGACTTACCTTATTGGATAAGAATTTTACCATTAAAGTTTATGATCATAAAAAAATAGATGGTGATATAATTAGCTTGGCTTACAATGGCGTTTGGTTGTTAAGAGAACACCTAATGGACGGTGAAGCTGTAGCCAAGCAACTTACTTTTGATCCTGTGATTGGTGAAAATTATCTCTTATTACATGCGAAGAATCTTGGTCGCGAACCACCAAATACAGCGGCCATAGAAATTGAATCCGGTGGACAGACTCAAAAGGTTATTCTAAATGCGAATCTGTATGAGTGCGATATTATTTACTTCGATTTAGCTCCCAACTAAAAAGAAAAAGGTCCAATTGCCACCAAGGCTGCTTATCAAAAATTATTACTTATTTTTAGGTACGAAAATCAAGCACGTCGAAATAAGCTCAAGGCAAATTTCGATCTATACCAAATGAAATGAACTGGTCCACAGTTGCTACCTTAACTCTTTCTCTATTAATTCATACATCCATAATTGGTCAGGATTGGTCGTTCCAAAAAGGCAAGGAAATTCTTAATGAAGGTAACGCAGCAGAAAGTTTTGACTACTTACTCGCTTCAAGAGACAGCTACCTTTTAATTAACAACGACACAATGGTTGCTGAAAGTTTGCATCTCATGGCCCAATCTGTACTTTTCCAAAGCAAGGAAGCGGAAAGTTTAGAATATGTTGAAGAAGGATTAAAGTATGCTCGGAAAAGCGAATATTCTGATGCTTATATTAAGCTACTCCTATTCAAGTCGGAATACTATGGAATGAAAGGGAATAGTTTAGTTGGCAGAGCAGCTTGGCGTGAAGTATCTGACAAGATGCAATTTAAAACTAGCAATGAAATAAGCGCCATGCGAGCATTTGGCACAGCTTATTTGAGCAATCCTAGCGACACCTTTGAACAAATAATGGCAATTGGTTTACAGGCAGCACTTGCCGAAGGTGATTCTAATAAAATTTCAAATGCCTATCGCGTTTTATCGGAACGAGCAACAATAAAGTTAGACATGATTGGTGCTATTGAAAATAGTTTGAAAGGGATAAAATTTGTTCCGTACAATTCAAGAATCAAAAAGGTTTCTCAAATGCTGCTACTGTCAGAAGCCTTCATAGAATTAGAGGACTTTGATAAGGCCCAATTTTATGTTGAAAAAACCATGGCCATAGTTGAAGGCTCAAAGTATATTCGATTAAAACATCAAACGCTTTCACTTCAAGCCGAAATATGCGCAAAACAAAACAAATTAGAGTGCGCAGAAAATTCATGGACTAAAGTCATAGAGTTTTACAAAAACAAAAAAAGCTACGAAAGACTATTTAGTGTCTATTGCAATCAAACAATGTTTTATATAGACAGAAATAAAATTTCAACAGTGGATTCTATAAAGCTGCAATTAAATAATCTAGAGCCCTTAATCTCAACAACTAGCAGTTTAAATCGGCGCAATGAAGTATTTACGATTTACCATTACCACAAAAAAGAATATGACCTTTGCGAAAAATACCTATCCCAATGGAAAGACAGTTATCCTTTAGTCGCGAATATCGAAAGCGAAATTCAATATTTAAAATATCATCATTTATTTTTAGAAAAAACAAACCAACTTGAGAAGAGTCTTTTGAAACTAAAGGCATACAAATCGCTAAAAGATAGCACCTATCGCAAGAAGCAGCGGAGCATTGTATATTTATTAGAGGGGGAATATCAACAAAAGGAAAAAGAAATTGAAATCCAAAAATTGAATGGAACTAATCAACTTAAAAAAGCAAAATTAAACCAGCGTAAGATATTTCTTTGGTTTGGAGGAATATTTTTGGCCGTTGCCTTGTTTTCAAGTTCACTATTATGGAATCGAAACACTAAAATAAAAGGTCAGCAAGCTGAAATCGAAAAGAATCTTATTGAAAAAGACATTTTACTAGACGAGATTCATTTTCGAGTTAAGAATAGTTTACAGACCATTTCAAGCATACTCAATTTGCAGGCAAGATCAATAAAAGATGAACTAGCCCTCGAGGCAATTAAAGAAGGAAGAAATAGAGTTAACTCAATGGCACTTCTTCATGAGAATTTAAGCTTCAAGCAAAATGAAAGTCAGGTAGAAATGACTGGTTACTTTGACCAACTTTTATCTCAGCTCTTCAAAAGTTATAATATTCAGCCAGACAAAATAAAACTTGAAAAACAAGTAATGCCGGCAAACATTAATATTGATAAAGTAGTACTAATTGGATTGCTGTTAAACGAATTGGTTAGCAATGCATTAAAGCATGCTTTTGTTGGAAGAGAAAAAGGTATTTTAAAAGTTGAATTTTATCGGGAAATGGACAAATATAATCTTCTTGTGACTGATGATGGAATTGGCAATCAGTCTGAAAGCAACACTGGAACTGGTTTTGGCAGTCGGATCATACAAACCTTTTCAAAAAAACTAAATGCTCAAGTATCCCAAGTAATCGGAAATGGAACCTCTATTCGAATAACATTCCCCGTTAGTAAATAATATCATCCAAAAGTGTGAGAAAAAAGCAAGAAATGACTTTTAGCTTTATGCTAAATTAACCTAAATGAAAAGACGCTGGCTATATCTACTCTTCATTATGCTACCTACGGCCCTGCTGCTGGGCCAGCGTGATACAAGTCTTGACAAAGCCAACCATCTTTTTCAAAACTATAAATTCAAAGAAAGCACGGCTAGTTATAAACTATATTTCGATGTTAATGGAATGGAATGTGAGAACAGAACTACCGCCCATTCGCTTTTCCAATATGGCCAAGCATTAATTTATTCCAAGGACAATTCCGGTCATGAAACATTAGCGCTTGCGGAAAACTGCGCAAAGACATTTGGCTCAGATTCTCTTTATGCTTATTTCCTATCTGTCCATGGAGAAATTTATAAATTTTCCCATCAATTCGACCTAGTTAAACCATATCTCTGGAAAATTAACAAACTTCCTAAAATAACTCCAACACAAAGAGCAAGAAATTTTGCTGAATTGGCCATAGTTTCAAGAGAAGAGAACAATGATTCTACCACTTTATATGCGAACAGGGCCCTAGAAATCGGATTAGCTGAAAATGATACGGCCACCATACTTCAAAGCTATACAGCCCTTGGATTAAAAAAGGTAAATACAAATCAGTTACATGAAGCAATCCATTGGAATACCGAATCTTTAAAATACCAAAAAGGAAATTTCTCTCAAAAAAAATCGGAGACATTTGGCATACTTGCCAATTTATTCACCACGCTGAAAGACTATCCTAAGGCTAATAAATATGTAGATAGTGTTTACCAAACAATCGACACTTCAGTATATCAAACATTTACTGGTTCGGTAATTTATACGCAGGGAAGAATTTTAACAGGGCAAAATCGGTTGAAAGCTGCTAAAGAAAAATTCAAAATTTCAATCAGCAAACTTAAAAATTTCAAAAACAATTTGACCGCGCGAATTGCCCTAATAGAATGTCTTATCGCACTAAAGGAATTCAACGAACTTCATTTAGAATTAGTTAGTACCATTAGTTATATTGAAGCTAAAAATGATGTAACCCATCATCGTAAACTGTATTATCTTAAATCACTTCAAGCCCTCCACAAAAACGACCATCATGAAGCTATTGCTCAAGCGCATAAAGGGCTGTCAATAAAAACAAACAACCTTTTACAAAATTATGGTTACGAATTAAATGAAATTTTAGCGACCTCTTATGAACAAATTGGAAATGTAGCCGAAAGCTTAAAATTTTATAAGATACATTACGCTGAAAAAGACAGCGCTGACAATCGTTATGATAACTCCTTGGTATACACTTTAGAAAACGAATTCATTGCTTCAGAGCAAGACAAACAACTCGCTCAACTCGAAACACAGCAAGCACTACAAGAGGTGAAATTCAAACAACAAAGATGGCAAGGTCTCTCTTTGATTGGATTTTTACTACTTCTTGGAATCACAATATTTTCCTTAACAGCTCAACATAGAAAAATTAAAAACCAAACTCAAACAATTGAAAATTCTATTGAAGAAAAAAATATTTTACTTAAAGAGATCCATCATCGTGTTAAAAACAACCTCCAAGTCATTACAAGTCTGTTCAAATTACAATCCAGATATATAAAAGACGACTCGGCAATGGAGGCATTAAATGAAGGAAGAAATCGTGTCAATTCTTTGGCCATACTTCATCAAAATCTTTATCAAGAAGACAACTTGAAAGGAGTTAGGATGGACAACTATATTGAACAATTATGTGATGCCCTTTTTGCTAACTCTAAAATAGAAAACAAAAACATAGTATACAAAAATCATAGCGCCGGTTTAATTCTCGACATTGACACTGTCATTCCTATTGGGCTGATCTTAACGGAATTAATATCCTCGGCTTTAAAGAATCAATATCCGGAAAAAGGTGAAATTTGTATTTTCTTGGAAGAAGAAAATGATCTTTTAATACTAGTAGTTACAAATAATGGCAGCTCATTGAACAAAAGCGAAGAAGCAGGTTTTTTAAACTCATTTAGTCAAAAAATCATTCAAGCCTTCGCGAAAAAACTAAAGGCAGAATTTAGTACAAACAATACCGATATTCAACAAGTTACATTAAAATCGAAGAACTATAAAAAAGCGATTTAGCATCTGGATTTTAAAGATTCAGCCAATAGGTCAATTTTGCAACTAATGACTTATTCCTCTTTGTAAATTGTGAAAAGTCTTGGGTGAAATAATTGTCGGTATATACTAGGAAAAAATCAGAAGCTGGCTTAAATCGCCATTGGAATCTGGCGTTTATATTCAGATTTTCAGCTTGGTTATTAAATTGAATAAAAGAAGTAAAGAATATTTTCTTAGTAAAAGAAATATCAAACCTAGGGCCTAGTAGCCATAGCTGAGCCTTTTCAAATTCTCCTCCCAGGTTTAAATAATTATAGTTCCAATTCACACCTACCGTCGCGTAAGGAATAAATCGGTAGCCAAGATTTCCTGAGACTCCAAATCTTTTTCCCGAATAAAAATTTCCAAACAATGGTCTAATTCCATAGAAAAAATTCTTCCGATTATCTGAATTATAGTTAATTCGAAATAATAAATTCTGTTGCTCCGTCCCGCCAGCTAAAAAAACAGAATCATCTTGCACCTGTGTTGGATCAAAATCATCTAAAAGAAAAATACTTTCATATTCTATTTCCGCATTCAACCGAGAAGAATTCGTAAAATTTAACCTTCCTTCTACTTGAAATGATTTTTCAATTAATTTAAAATCTTGGACAAACTCGTTTCCATCTTGCCCAAGCTTGTTCATCAATCCGATATCGATTTTAAATTCGGTATTTGATAATATTTTATTTTGCGGATAAAACTTCCATGCTATTTCTGGGCTAACAAACCAGATATCATTTCTTGGAACAAAGCCAACCTGCGCATCAAACCCCGACCCTATAAGAGAATGAAAATATTCAAATTCAAAAGCTCTTTTATTATAATTGATTGTAGCAAGATGGGAAAATGCATTTTTATTTTTTGTAGCAGTTAAGGCATGGTGATAAGTTATTTTCCCATTCCAAACATTGTCTGCTGTAGCCATTCGATATTCTACTCCAGCCACCCGATTGAAGGGATCATAAGTTTCACCAAAATTATTAGGGTTAACTGCCTGCTTATTTACCAAGATAAAAGCAATGTTACTTCTATCGAATACTCGTTGTTCCGCAGCCAGAACCGTATAATTAAAACTCGGCAAGTCATTTTCAGCTTGCGCTGCTGTTTGCATGTTGATTAATCCTACACGTAATTTTTCATTCAATTTGCCACTTAACCTTGCACCGAAAAGAATGGCATTTTCTATATTCTCGTCTGTAGTCGTATCTTGAGAAATTCCTATTCTTCTGGAGAAAAATGGATTGGAACGTCCAGATCCAAATCGTCCAAACAAATCAGCGTTCTCTAAAAAAAACTGTCTTCTCTCTGGGAAGAAAATTTCAAAGCGCTGCAAATTGGTAACTTGCCGATCAACTTCAACTTGAGAGAAATCTGGATTGAAAGTTAGATCCAAATTTAACCCAGAGGTTATCGCTACTTTGGCATCTCCTCCAATTCCAAAATCTCTAGTGGCTTTAGTTTCAGAAAGGTCTTCATTGTCCCGAATAATGGCAGTACTAACATAGGGTATCAAAGAGATGTTTTTTCCACTCGTTTGCAAAGGTTCTTCCCAAACTAAATTGGACATATTTGTCAAGTCGGCAATGATATTATTTGAAGGGATTGGCGTGAGTGTCGTTACTTCATAATCTTGAAAATCTAATCTATAGGCATTAAATCGCCATTGCTTTGTTCCTGAGTTGAACCTTAGCGTCTTAAAAGGAATGGCCATTTCACAAATCCAATAATCGTCATATTGTTTACTTTCTCCATCCCATTTATTATCCCAAGAACCATCAAAATCTTGTCTTTGACGGCCACCATTGGAAATTAAAGCTTCCCGTCGAACACCAAAAGCATTCATCCCAAACATATACCCATTGGTCTTATCAGAAAAGGAGTCAAAAACAAAGGCAACATTATCTGAATCAAAAAAACGATAGTCCCTTTTTAATGAATTCGCACGGAAATCATTTCCGGCAGACTTACATTTTGCAGCGAGATAAATAAATTGGTTATCGTAGGCCAGGAAAACTTCCGTTTCATACTTAGCAGAAACAGTATCAGAAGGAAAATATTGGCGAAAACCGGTCATGGCAGTTTGCCTCTGCCAAATTTCTTCATCTAGTACACCATCCAACTTTATTGGGCCTTCGATCTTTTTTACAAAATAAGTGGGAGTTGCTGTTTGCGCATCAAGTCCTTGGGAAAGGGCCATAAAAATAATAAGCAAGCAAGCTCGAATCATAGAGAAAGTAAAGATAGAATATTATTCATATGTAGCTGACAACTAGTTAATACAGCTTTTTGTGGTAAAAGAAAGAACGTCAAAACGGTGAAAATGATTCAGATTTATAAAAGTTATAAAATTGTATTTACCCAGCTAAATGCCCTTTTTTAACAGGCCTTTCCGTCAGTTTCACTTTATTCTTATTATCTTCCTTCAAATTCTCTCTTCATGAAATACACCTTTGTCTTAATTCCGATCCTATTCCTTTCTTTTTTACCCCAAATTATTGCTCAAAAGCAATCGGTATCAAAAGAATTTTTGCAAAAAGCCTATAAACTAAAAACTATTGAGGACGCTATTAATCCTTCCGATTTCTTCGAGCACCATGCCGCTGAAATGGGCCTATCGGAAAAAGACAAAATGGAACCCATTCAGCAGCTGTCTGACCAACTCGGTTTTGTGCACAATAAATACCAGCAGTTTCATAATGGAATAGAAGTGGTTGGGGCCAGATATAGCTTGCATATCAAGGATGATCTTGTGAAAAGCGCAAGTGGACATTTTTATCCTAACATATCAATCAATACAAAGGCAGACATTCACCCGGATGATGCCTTGGATATTGCTATGGAATCTATGAAGGCAGAAAAATATAGTTGGGAAAAACACGATGTTCTTCACCCTGAACATTCGCACGATAAGCCAAAACCTACTTTGGTAATCGTGGGTAAAAACTATCCAAGGCCATCTGAATATTATCATCTCGCCTATCAAATAGATTTATACAGTCAGGAGCCTTTTGATGCGCAACAGTATTACGTAGATGCGCACAACGGAGCGGTAATTTTGCAACTACCTCTTTTGCAGCACAGCACTGTTCCTGCTCAAGGAGTAACTAAATACTATGGTACACAAACAATCTATGTAGATTCAATTGGACCAAATGAATATTTGCTACAAGATTTAGAAAGAGGAGATGGCGTTATAACCTATGACAATAGCACTAATGTTTTTGAAAACGATTCCAAGTTTTGGGACTTAACCAATGCTGATCAAGACGAGGTAGCAATAGACGCTCATTTTGCAGCCACTGAATACTATGATTATTTGCTTGAGAAATTCAATTGGACTGGATTGGGAAATAATGGAGAAGCGCTTAAAACTAGAATCCACGCCGGAGATTTTGTAAATGCTTTTTGGAATGGATCATTTGCCACTTTTGGAGATGGTAATTGCAACAACGGTCCACTGACAACTTTAGAGGTCGTCTCTCATGAGTTTACACATGGCTTAACAGATTATACTTCTGATTTAGTTTACTCTGATGATTCCGGAGGAATTAATGAAAGCTTGAGTGATGTTTTTGGAAAGGCATTAGAGCACCACGTAACACCCAATGACTTTAACTGGAATATTGGTTCCTCCTTTTTACTAACGGATTATGTCGAACCATTTAGGTCCATGGAAGATCCAAATCTTTACAATAATCCGAAATATTACAAAGGGCAATATTGGACTGATGGTGGAAGCGTGCATTCAAATTCAGGTGTTGGAAATCATTGGTTTTATTTAATTGTAGAAGGTAAAAACGATGTCAACGAAATGGATGAACCATACAACGTTATTGGCATGGGTATGGACAAAGCCATGGAAATAGTTTTTCGAACCCAAAGTGTATACTTAGGTCCAAATTCAACTTACCCAGACTATTATGAATTTTCTTCTCAAGCAGCTGAAGATATTTATGGCGTAGGTTCGCCAGAGTTCCTAGCTGTTCAAGAAGCATGGAAGGCAGTAGGACTACCATCAGCAGATACCGGAGATCTTTTGGATTTATCCGTTTCACTTGGAGATTTTTCTGTATTCACTTGTGGTCAGGATGAATATTACACAATAGAGGTAACAGTTGCCAATGTCGGAGCGGTAACACATACTCCATCCATGGGTGGCACCTTCGATATCGAAAATGACTATGAAGAAGATCTTATAGAGACCATCGAACCAGGTGAAACCAAAATTTACACTGTAGAAGATTATTGGTTGTTGGATTATGAAGGGGCGAATACTATAAATATAGATTTGAATATTCCTGACGATTCAAATAGTTCGAACAATGATGATTTTCAGCGGGTAGAAAACAGCTTTTTTCAAACAGGAGATATGTCAATCGAATTTTTTAATATTCGAAATAAAAACTGCGTGGACAAACCATTGGAAATTTCCATTACAGTTTCCAATCGTTCTTGCGACACTCTATATGAAGGTACTGAGTACATATTGAAAGCGGTATCTGGCAATAGTTCGTTTACCTTTGAAGATACCCTAGTCTTGTCTTCAAATCTTAATCCTGACAGAAACAGAAGCACATTAAGGCTATTAGACGTACCGTATGATGAGGCCATTGATTTGGAATTTACTGTAGAAATTGCCGACGACCCCAACTTGCTAAATAACTCCATTCTTGTTGAAGAAGATCCGCTCCTTTTTGTGAGGGATGAATTTTTCTCAGACATGGATGATGCAGCATATGATTTGCTCAGAGTCGATGGATATCGATATGAAGTGTTAGATTGGAATACAGATGCACACTTTATGTCTACTGGATTTTCTTCTGTTCCTATTAGAGATCTTTGCCCAACCCCTGTCGGAATTATTGAAGCTAACTTCGCTTCTACTAGTATGGAATTCTGCATTGAATATCCTGATAATGATGCCCCGGAGCTTAGCTTTAACTTGGCTCAATTTAGAGCAACCGAATCTATCCAAGATTATCCCGACTTATTTCCATTAAGTACCATTGCTAGAATGACTTGGGAAACCGAGACTGAAGAAGGCGAAGAATTTTACTACGATCAAGCAGAAGGAGTGGTAGTTTCTCACGGCAAGGAATTCCCAGAAGGTTTTAAGGGAAAAATAATATTTGACTTTAATAGCCACACTGGTGATCAGGATTCCGATGACTATTTGGACTTTGATGTAAACTTGTTTGATGATCTAAGAATATCGTCTGTTTTTTCAAATACTAAAGACCCAGCTTCTTTAAAAAATATTGAAATATTCCCTAACCCAAGTAATGGTCTGTATTTCGCTAAACAAGAAGACACGCCAAAGGCCATAACCATCAGCAACGCCCAAGGAATAATTGTTAGGGAAGTTGTCGTGCTTGGAAACAAACAAACGATAGATCTTTCTAATCTTGCCAATGGTATATACTTGATAGTTTTCGAATATGAAGAAGGCTTGAAAGCGACCAGAAGAATTGTAAAATTATAACCTATTGAAATATGGCTTAAAAGCCGGAGCAATTAAACCAAGTTTTTTATCTAAAAAAATCAGTAAGAGCTGTTTGGAATAGTTCTTACAACGAATCATTTTGATCAGAATTCTTAAAGAAATTTAGCTTAATTTCTAAAAAAGCTATTTCCCTTCCTACCTTTTTCACCCATTCGGGTGTGAGACAGTGGCCATCCTAGGCATAACTTTGAATGAAAATTGCCAAATGAAAAATCTATTAGTTCTATTGCTTTGCCTTGCTCCGTTTTTTGCAATTGCTCAAAACGTGGGTGTCAATGACGATGGTACTGCCCCATTCTCAGGAGCCATTCTCGACGTCAAGTCTAGCGACAAAGGAATGCTAATCCCACGCTTGGAAACAACTGCGGTTACCACACCAACCGAGGGAATGATCATCTTTCAACCTTCCGATCAAGCTTTTTATTTTTACAAAAGCTCTACTTGGGAAAAGATCAACTCCGGAGTTACAACCGGTGGATCATTTGAAACCACGTCTAATAATCTCATTCGAAGTACTGGATCAGCGGTAGATAGCGAAGACTTGTTAATTGGAAGTACGACTGTTCCCGGTTATCAATTAATCACTGATAAACTTTTTCACTACGATCAAAGTTCTGGTGCCTTTAGAGGAGGAAAATTGACGAATTCCAATGTCTGGTCTCCAATCAATACGGGAAACAATTCATTCGCTTATGGGGAGAATGTAAAGGCCGATGGTTCTAGTGCTATTGCCCTAGGTCAGGACATCGACTTAGATGCAGGTAGTACGCCATTTGCAATTGGACTAAGAGATACTGTTTATGCCAGCAATGGTTCAGGTGCTTTGGGATATGAGAATCATGTTTCTGGATTTAATGGAAATATAGCGATTGGAAGTAACAATGAAATTTCCAATACAGCTTCCAATGGCGCAGTGGCTATTGGATACAAAAGTAAAGTAACCGCAGATAGTGGCGCGGTGGCTATTGGATTAGGTGTTCAGGCTTATGTAGATGGATCTGTTGTGGTGGGACGATATAATTCAGCACCTTATCCATCTGATTTAGCCTTTGCTGTCGGGATTGGAAATGAGCCCTATGATTCCAATAATCCAAGAGCTGATGGATTGGTGGTCCGTGGAAATGGATACATTGGAATGAATGAGAATCAGCCTACTGATGTTTTGCAAATTAGAAATACTTTTCGCAAACCAAACGAAGGAATATCCATTGCTGGAGATGAACAAAATGAACATGTTCATATTCTCATGAATAATAAAAACCTGGGAGGGCAACAATATGGATTGTTATCCACTGGTGGAAATTCAGGTCTAGGACAAGGTAAATTTATCATTAGAAATGTACTAAAGGGGCAAGAACTATTTACGATTGACTCCATTGGAAACCTAGGCTTACGGACAATAGATCCAATGGATGATTTGCATATAAACCTTTTGGATGGAGACAACTTCGGCGGCATAACGGTTGAAGGTGGGACCAGTTCAAAGGAGACTCACCTCATATTAGATTCAGAGACTAATAATGGAAAATCATTCTTGATTGGATCTACTGGTAATGGAGCAAGCATCGGCGCTAAAAAATTTGTGATTCGTGATATGATTGCAGCGGAAGAACGACTAGTAATAAGCGGAGTTGGAAAAGTTGGAATTGGAAATCATAGCCCCATCTGGACACTAGATGTTAATGCAAAAGGTGATATAAATGATGGTCTGAGATTGGCAGGAAGTCCTACTACGAGTAATGTACAGGTTAGGCTAGAGAATAATGCTAACAATGGACACCACTACACTGCTTTAACTACTGGAGAAGGATCTAGCTATGGTGATGGTAAATTTTTAATAAGAGATGCAACAGAAAATAGGACTAGATTGGCAATCACTGATATCGGAAATGTAGGGATTGGAGAACTAGATCCAGTTTCGAAACTTTCAATAAAGACTAACTCTATTATTAATGACGGAATAGAACTTATTGGAGATCCAGCAACCAGACATTTACAATTTCGATTCGAAAACAATGCTGCCAATGCACATCACTACAACTTACTTACAACCGGAGGAACTACTCCCTTCGGCGCTGGCAAATTCATCCTTAGAGATATTACTACAACTACAGACCGAATGACCTTAGACTCTTTAGGAAATTTTGGATTCGGCCTTGGCTCTCCTGCAGAAAGAGTACATGTTAATGGTGCCATCGTAGTTGATACTGCATTCACAAATACTCCAGGAACTATTCAATTTAAAAACAATGAATTCCGCGGGTATGATGGAACTTCATGGGTGAGTCTAGGATCTGCTACTGGAGCTGGAACAACTTTTTTAGAGGATGCTGATGGAGATACAGAAATCAATGTGGAAGACACGCCAGACGCAGATGTGATAAGAATGAAATTAAACAATACTCTTAGTTTCGCTTTCAAACAAGAACCTGGAAGCTCAGCAAGACAAACTTTTTTAAACAATGGAAACAACACTATCATTAGTAACAAAGACGATCAATCAAATACCGATTTAAACAATATCATAGTCGGAGCAAATGCAGCATTAAATCACTCCCATAGTAAACAAAATGTGTACATTGGTGTAGGAGCTGCTAAAACTTCCGACTCAGAATACGATGTAGCTATAGGATATCAAGCAATGTTTGATTCCGAAAAACCAGATCCAGGAAATGTAGCCATCGGAGCATTAACGATGCAATCTTTAAATAGTGACCTTGCTGGAATTTCATCTTTAGCAATAGGCTACAAGGCTGGAAAAGATGCACAACGAGGAGGATTCTTTATAGGGGAAAGTGCTGGTGAAAAAAATCAAGGAAACGGTAATTCTTACATAGGCAATCATGCCGGGAAAGGGGTAATTACTGGAACATTAAATACCTTCGTCGGATACAAAGCATCGCAAACCCAAACAGGGGTTTTACACACCACCATAGTCGGAGCTGTTGCTGGGGATGGCGTAGGAAGCGAATCAACTGTGATGGGCGTATATGCCGGAAATGATGGAACAACGGATGCCCAAAAAAGTACCTTGATTGGTTTTGCTGCAGGCCAAAATACCACTGGCGAACAAAACACTTTCGTAGGTCACAATGCAGGAAATGCCAATACTGCTGGAAAGTACAATACTTTCCTAGGCGCAGATGCGGGAACAGTCCAAGCATCAGGTGATAAAAACACCTTCATCGGTGCATTTAGCGGAAAGACTTCTACCGCAGGACATAGTAACACCATGTTGGGGTACGACACCTACATGCCAGTAGGTTTAGCCTACACCAATGCTTCAGCCCTTGGTGCGTATTCTTCCTTACATGGAAGTCATACGGTAACAATTGGTGGAACGGGAATTCTGGACATTGGAGGATATTCCTCTTGGAGTAATTTATCTGACGGTCGCTTTAAAGAGAATGTAAAGAACAATGTTCCTGGATTAGATTTTATCAATAAGCTGCGTCCAGTGACTTACAACTTGAATACAGATGCGATTGTAGATCATATCGGGATGCCAAATAAGGTGAAGCATGAAGCAGACAACCAAGCCGGACTTCAACTAAAAGCAAAAGAAACGCAGACTGGATTTATCGCGCAAGAAGTGGAACAAGCAGCTAACGAAGCTGGCTTTAACTTTAGTGGTGTGCTGACTCCAGATAATAACAAAGACACCTATCGTTTGCGCTATGCAGAATTCGTGGTGCCTTTAGTTAAGGCGGTTCAAGAACAACAAGCACAAATAGAATCTTTGCAAGCTCAAATTGATTTGCTCATAAAGCAAATTGACAAAAAATAAGTTTGATCAATATTAGTAAAATGCGCGGCAGGAATTATTTCTTGTCGCGTTTTTTTATTATTCAATTACTTTTCCCTCTTGGATTTCAAATACTCCAGATGACTTTCATCCGCATTGGATCGAACCATTAAACTAGGAGGCAATGAATCCAATGAGGCATATGCCGCATGCATTTCAGTTACCATTTGATTCGACTTAGATTTATTTGTTGCAAATAAATTATTCCTTTCCCCTGGGTCCTTTTCCACATTAAACAACAATGTGTCATGGGCTGGCACTGCATGTTTCCAATGCGATCCTGGATAACCCGCATAGGGTAATTTTATTTTCCATGCACCAGAACGATAGCCTTCCAGCTTGGCACCATCAAAAAAGAGGAAGCCATCGCTTACTCTTTTTCCATCACTAAACAATACTGACGAGAGGTCTTTACCATCAATAGAACGATCCTTAGGAAGATCCGTTTTGGTGATAGCCGCTATGGTCGGAAACCAATCCATTTGTGTGCACATGCCTTCATAAACTTTCCCAGCGGGTATCTTGCCTTTCCACATGGCAACAGTGGGCACTTTCATGCCGCCATCAAAAGTATATTGTTTCCCTTCTCTTAAATTACCCGCGGAGCCGCCATGATCTTCCATCACTAACCAAGGGCCATTGTCCGAAGAAAAAACCACCAAAGTATTTTCCAATAAATCATAGTTCTCCAAAGTTTTCAAAACCTGTCCAACAGACCAATCAATTTCCTGAATTACATCTCCGTATAATCCACCATTAGAGATTCCTAGGAAATCATCGGAAGCATAAATAGGAACATGCGGCATATTGTAAGCCAAGTATAAAAAGAAAGGCTCTTCCTTTTTCTCTTCAATGAATTTTTCAGCTTCTGCTGTATAACGTTGAGTAGTCAATCGCTGATCTACTTTAAATTCTATCGCCTCATTATTTCTCATATACACTACCGATTCCATGTCATTGCTATAGGGAATTCCAAAATACGAATCGAAGCCTTGATTGAGTGGAAGATACTTTTCCATATGACCAAGATGCCATTTGCCAACCATGCCATTTGAATAGTTTTCTTTTCGAAGCATTTCAGCAATTGTCACTTCCTCTGGAGACATGCCAGTAAAACTTTCAGGAAAAAAAACGGCGTTAATTCCCATTCGCTGAGGTATTCTTCCAGTCAGCAATCCAGCTCTAGAAGGACTACAAACAGAAGAGGCTGAATATAAGTTGGTAAACTTTATTCCTTCCCTTGCTATGCGATCTATGCTAGGAGTAGCAATATCTGTGGCCCCAAAACAACCTAGATCTCCATAACCCAAATCATCCGCAAAAATATAGACGATGTTTGGAAGTCGATTTTCCCTTGCAACCTGATTGGAAGAATTACAATTGAAAAATAGCGTTATAAAAAAGAGGAAAACTATTACTCTCATGGTTAATGGAAATTATTTCCACTAAAATAGTTAAAGGTTTAGTTATTTTTGAAAACAATAGTACTTAGCTATCAGGTAAATCAAATTTATATTACGCTTAAATTATGAAGACAATCAACCTTGCAGAAAAATTTGAAAAATTCACAGATCAGTGGACACCGCATGTCATTGCTGAACTAAATGATCAATATATTAAATTAGCTAAATTGAAAGGAGAATTTGTTTGGCATGATCATGCGAACGAGGATGAACTGTTCGTAGTGCTTAAGGGCACATTGATAATGGAATTCAGAGATGGCATTCAAGAAATCGGTCCAGGAGAAATCTTAGTGGTTCCTAAAAAGGTAGAACATCTACCGAGAACTAAAAACAATGAAGAGGTTCATCTAATGTTGATTGAACCGAAGTCTATCAAGCATACGGGGAAAGTGAAGCATGAACTTACGCAGGAAGTTGCAAAATGGATATAAACATAAAACAGTGTACGAAAATTCGCACACTGTTTTCGAAGTTGGTTTTCGGGGCAAAATTATTTGTCCTTTTTCAGGGTCAATAAGGCCGGACAAATAACTTACACAAAGGAAAAGAACACAGGTTAACAAATATTTTTATAGAATTCCGACAAAAAAGAATCCGGTCACCGCGCCTACCACGACAAGTCCAATAATTCCTAGTATCAATCCCGTCCTGGCAAAACCTTTCTCCCCATAGTAACCGGTTGCCCTCATTCTTTTTAAGGCAACAGCCGAAAAAACAAGCCCTAGAATAGCAAACAACAAATTGAATGAAACCAATCCTAGAATCCCCATCACAAATCCAGCAATTCCAAAACCATCGCCTCCACCTTTTTCAGAAATATGCTTTATATTTTTGCGTGATTTTTTGTTGCTCAGTTTAAAAGCAAACCATTCTGCAACTTTTACTTTACGCCCCAAAATACTTTCTAGTTCTGCCTTAGAAAGATCAGAAGTTGGAACTACCATTTCGGGAGCAGCCTTTGGCGCAGAATTAACAGCGAACAGATTTGTGTTGATTAAAAAACCGAATGCGAATAGCAGGGTAAGGATCGTCGTTT
>CALGJW010000547.1 GCA_937930025.1 uncultured Saprospiraceae bacterium
GTATTGACGATATTCCACTACAATTTATTATTAGAATCTCAAAAGAGATAGGGCTGCATCCGTTTATCAATCACCTTCCAGATAGCTATCAAACCGAACTCATTGCGGATGGTATGAATATCCCTGGTAGTATTAGAACAAAAATTATTCTTGCAAGAACATTAATTTGTAATCCTGAAATTCTATTGTTAGATAATTTTATGCCAAGGATAGAACGTACTGAAAAACAACTCATCATTGACTATTTAACTGGAGCAGAAAGTCCGTGGACATTAATTGCTATTTCTAACAATCCCAACTTTGCCAAAAAATGTGATCGGGTAATTGTACTACAAGATGGAAAGATTGTTCACAATGCGCCCTTCGATGAAATTGAAGCCAATCCGATGGTCAAAGACATTTTTAAATTTTCAAACGAACATAATCTAAAACTTTTAAAAGAATAATCTCATGTTAAACATTTCAGATAATTCTGTATTAAAAGACGTCAGGACAGAAGAATTAGCCGCTTATCAGAAGAACGCATTGCCTCGTTCCAATCAGATGTTTACTTGGTGGTTATCCATATTTGTATTGCTTATCATTGTAATTTTCTTTTTGCCGTGGACTCAAAATATCCAAGCCAAAGGAAAGGTCACTACCCTACTTCCTGAACAACGACCACAAGATGTCGTGACGGCTATCGCCGGGCGTGTCGAAAAATGGTATGTACGAGAGGGCGACCTTGTTCAGGCAGGAGACACCTTAGTCTTTCTTTCCGAGGTAAAATCAGAATACTTCGACCCTAATTTAGTTCAACGAACTGCGAATCAGGTCACTGCCAAAGAAGGTTCTATTACCAACTACCAACAAAAAGCGAATGCACTCAACGACCAAGTCACTGCTTTGCAGCAAGAATTACAATTGAAGAAAGTTCAATTAGAAAATAAAATACAACAATCTCGAGCCAAATTATTAAGCCAACGTGCCTTAGTAGAACAAGCGGAGATTGATGCAGAGATTGCTGAATTTCAATTCAAACGGACGGATAGGCTTTATCAAAAAGGAATCAAGTCCTTGAATGATTTGGAGGGAAAAAGATTGAAAAAACAGGAGACCAAAGCGAAGTTGACTTTAGCAAAAAATAAATTGCAAGAAAGTGAAAATGAACTCAACATTAGTGAGTTGTCTTTTCAAGCGATTGATAATGAGTATAACAATAAAATTGCAAAATCTCGTTCTGATAGATTTTCTACACTTTCTACTTTGAATGAAGCCCAGGGCAGTTTAAATAAACTACAGAGCGAATACGAAAACTATAACCGCCGAAATGATATGTATTATGTCATCACTCCTCAAACAGGGTATGTTACCAAAACAATTAAATCAGGTATAGGTGAGATTGTAAAAGAAAACGAAACCTTGTTAACAATTGTCCCTTATGAGCGAGATTTGGCAGTAGAAATGTATATTCGCCCAATGGATCTTCCGTTAGTAAATATTGGCACAGAGATTCGGTTGGTTTTTGACGGTTGGCAAGCATTTATCATTTCAGGGTGGGCAGATTTTTCTATTGGAACATTTACAGGAGAGGTGACTGCTATTGATTTTGTACCGAATAGCGATCATAAATATCGGATAATGGTCAAAGCAAAAGAAGGTGCCGAGCCGTTTCCTGAACTCCTTCGAATTGGTTCGGGTGCACAGGGTGTCGCTTTGTTAAAAGATGTTCCTGTATGGTATGAAATATGGCGACAGTTAAACGGATTTCCAGCAGATTTTTATGAGTCAGACATCGAGAAGAACGAAACTAAATTTAAACCACCTGTGAAAGCAGTGGCAAAATAATGGGCTTTAATATTGTATCTAAAATGAAGTTATTATTTAAAATAAGCATTTTGTTTTTGTTTTGTTATTCGGGATCAGCACAGACTGTTGATACCTCTTCTATTTTTTCTTTGGAAAAATATTTGGGTTGGGTGCGCACTTATCATCCTGTAGTACAACAAGCCAATTTACTTGATGCTAAAGCAGAAGCTACACTCCAAGGAGCACGTGGTGCTTTTGACCCCAAGCTCTTTGGAGACCATGAGCATAAATCATTTGATGAAAAAAATTATTTCCGTGTAGGTGAAGCTGGATTAAAAGTACCAACCTGGTGGGGCGTGGATGTCAAGGTCGCTTATCTTTGGTCGGATGGTATTTTCCAAAACCCTAGTAATAATTTACCTAGTGCGGGACAAGCAGTCGTCGGTGTGGAAGTACCTCTACTTCAAGGATTACTTTTTGATGGAAGGAGGGCACAAGTACAGCAAGCTAAATTGATGCAGGCTGCCAATGCTGCTGATCGACGATTGATGGTCAACGATTTATTGATGAAATCGGTGGAAGCTTATTGGGAGTGGGCGTTTCAGTATCAAGTTACTCAGGTGTATCGACAAGCTTTAGCGTTGGCAGAGAATCGTTTTTCTATAATCAAAGAAAGTTATTTGCAGGGAGATAAACCCGCTATTGATACTTTAGAATCAATGATTCAGATACAAGATCGAGCCTTACAATTGCAAGGTGCTCTGCAAGACTTGGAGACGACACGATTGGAACTATCTAATTTTCTATGGTATGAGGATCTCACTCCCGTTGAGGTGACTGAGTCGTTGCGACCAGAGAATATGGAAGTTGAGGGAATGAATAACAATTTAATTACAACTGATGTTTTTAGAAATATTGCTTCGACTCATCCCCTACTCCAACGTCTAGATGTCAAACAAAAGGAGTTGGAGATTAAGGAAAAATTGAAGCGAGAACAATTTAAACCACAGCTAAATTTCAAGTATAATTTATTGGGAAATGGGTTTGATTTTTCTAGTGCTTCTGATGATGGAAATGCTGTCAATCAGCTTCTAACAGAAAATTATAAATGGGGGGTAAAGTTTAATTTTCCTCTTTTTCTAAGAAAAGAAAGAGCAGGATTAGAACTCGTTCAAATAGAGCAATTAGATACTCGGTTTAAAATGAAAAACAAAGAACTGGAAATCAGTAATAAAGTGAGAAATATTGCTCAACAATTAGAAAACACAGAAGAATTATTAAATACCCAACAAGACATTTACCAAAATTATCAAAGATTATTGGATGCCGAAAATGAAAAATTTAAGATAGGTGAAAGTTCTATTTTTCTACTCAATAGCCGAGAACAAAAGTTAATATCTATAGAGTTGAAATTAAATAAGTTGAAAGCGACAATTCAAAAATTGAATTGGAAGTTGGATTGGGCTAGAGGAATTTTACAATAGATTTTTGACAACAGATATATCACTGGATAATTGAAAAAACATAAACCATGTTTCTAGCAGCAATTGACCCAAGTATTTTTGGATTTGTGATTCTGGCATTAGTCATTATGTTTTTAGGAGGTATTTTAAAACTTTTCAAACAACCTTTTGTGGTTGCCTATATCATTGCAGGAATATTATTGGGAAAACATGGTTTTCAAATTATTACAAATGAAGCGATGATTCATTCTATGGGGGAAATAGGTTTGATTATTCTATTGTTTTTCATTGGGATGGAAATTAGCTTACCTGACCTGTTAAAGAATTGGAAAGTAGCTACGTTTGGAACAACCACTCAAATTTTTGCCAGTACATTGGTGATTGGAATGATTGGGTGGTTTATGGAATGGAACACCGTTCTTATAATTGTATTAGGTTTTGTCATCAGTTTGAGCAGTTCAGCGGTAGTGATTAAATTACTCCAAGACCGTCAAGAAATAGAATCACAAGTTGGGCGAAATGTAATCAGTATTTTATTGATGCAAGATATTTTAATTGTACCCATGCTCATCACTACCAGTTATCTTGGAGGTACGACTCCTAGTAATCAAGAGATCATTCTTCAGCTTGTAGGTGGGGCATTAATTATTTCTACCATTATTTACATCTGGAAAAAAGGAACGATAAGATTGCCCTTTGGAAAATATTTTGAAAAAGATCGTGAACTGCAAGTATTCGCTTCTTTTTCAATTTGCTTTGGATTTGCACTAATCACTGCTTTCTTTGGTCTATCAGCAGCACTAGGAGCTTTCGTCGGAGGAATGGTTGTTCATGCAGCCCAATCGACAAAGTGGCTACATGAAAGTCTTCATGCTTTTCAAGTTTTATTTGTTGCCTTATTTTTTGTTTCTGTAGGTATGTTGATTGAACTTGAATTTTTATTAACGCATTGGAAAACTATTATCGTTTTACTTGTGGCGGTATTGTTGACCAATCATTTTATCAATGCTTCTATTCTTCGTTTTTTTGGTAGAACTTGGCAAGAAAGTTTTTACGGAGGAGCATTGTTAGCACAAATCGGAGAATTAAGCTTTGTGTTGATTGCTAGTGCATATTACACAGAAATCATCGGTGAATTTGCGTATCAGTTGACACTTATTGTAATCTCGTTATCCTTACTCATCAGTCCGCTATGGATCACGATGACACAGTTTTTTCTCAAAAGAAAATCTAAATTTTCTAACGCTTACGCTAATTAATTTACTGGTTTTATAATCAATCAAAATTCTATTTTTTATGACAAGACACTAAAAGTAACAAATCGATGAATATTTCGTCTTGAAATAAATACTTGAACAGAAACAATTAATAGGAAAAAAGATGCTTTCTCAATAATGCTTTTCAAAGTAAATTGAATCACAATGTTAAAAAATGAAAATGTAAATATTAAAATCAAACTTTCATTCCTTTGGACATCGTTGATGTTTTTTTATATTTATAATGATTATTTTGAACTGTATGTTCCCGAAAAAATAGAACAAATTACTAAAGGAACAAGTGTTTTAAATAGTCCAACTTCAATATTTGTGGCTTCGATTGTGATGTCAATACCAGCATTGATGATTGTATCTTCATTATTCATACGACCTACAATTAGCAAATGGATGAATATCATCTTTGGTATTGTTTTTATCATCATCATTTCATCTATAGCAGTTTCTTCTTTATCTAAATGGTATATCGGATATCTCTTTTATTCTTTTATCGAAATATTAATTTCGGGTGGAATTGTATGGACGGCGTGGAATTGGCCTCGAAATAATATTGAAGCTTGAGTTACCTTGTTAATGATGAAATATTAATTATGAGACCTACAAAGAAGAGTGCAAGAATCGCTGGATTCCTTTATTTAATTGTTGTAATTAGTGGAATAGTAAGCCTTATGTATGTCCCTTCTAAATTAATAGTATGGGATAATGCAATTGAAACATACAACAATATAGTAGCCAATGAATCATTATTTAAAATGGGGATTTTAAGCAGCTTAATCATGTACACTACATTTATATTCTTATCAATAGCGTTATACAAATTATTGATGGGTACTAGTAGAATATTGCTGTTACTATGATTATTTTGGTACTAGTAAGCGTTCCGATTTCCTATGTAAATCTTATTAGTAAGTTAGATATATTATCAA
>CALGJW010000548.1 GCA_937930025.1 uncultured Saprospiraceae bacterium
GCAAAGTTACTGATTTTTAGGGGCTTTATTCGCCATCTGGCTACATAACTGTTCTTCTTAATCTGTCAGATAGATACGGGGAATTCTACTGCTAATATTTGTCAGTACCTCATAAGGAATTGTTTGGAGACATTCCGCTAATTGCTTGATATCCTGATAACTAGCGAATATTTCTACCGAATCACCTTCTTTGACGTCTTTTATTCCAGAAACATCGATCATGCACATATCCATACATATATTTCCAACGATGGGTGCTGATGTTCCATTAACCAAAACGCTAAAAGATCCATTTCCTGCTAATCGCAGTAATCCATCGGCATATCCAATGTTTATAATGGCAATAAGGCAAGGTTTGCTAGCTATAAATTCTCTGTTATAGCCAACGCTTTCATCGGTTTGAATATTTCTTAGCTGAGAAATTCTTGCTTTTAGGGAAAAAATTGATTGAACCGATTGTTCATGGGAAGATGGAACTCCTAAGCCGTAAAGGCCAATTCCTAGACGAACCATGTCCATTTGATGAGCCGGAAAACGAATAATTCCGTTGGTATTTAGAATATGGCGTAAAGGTTTCTGTTTAATTTCGCTTTCAATGAGATTCGCCATGGTGGTGAAACGCTCAATTTGAACTTCAGTAAAGGTATCCGAGGAAGGTTGCTCACTAGATGCCAAATGAGAAAATAAAGAACGAACAGTTGTTCGTTTGGTTTTTAGCTGAAGAATCAACTTTTCAATTTCCTCCTCCCCAAAACCCAAACGATTCATCCCAGTATTGAGCTTCAAATGAATAGGAAGTGGTGAGTCTAAATCTTGTAGAGCGGTTAACTGGCTGAATTTATAGATTTCTGGCTCAAGGTCATACTGTTCCATTTTTTGGAAACTTTCTTCCTCAGCATTTAAGACCATTATGGGAAGTTGAATACCTTTTCTGCGCAAGTCAATTCCTTCATCCACGTAGGCCACACAGAGGTAGTCAACATTGTTGTAAGCTAATACCGAGGAAACTTCAGCACTACCCGAACCATAAGCAGAAGCTTTTACCATGACCATCAATTTTGTGGATGACCTTAATTGACTTCTAAAGAAATCTAGATTATGTTTTAAAGTGGTTAGATTAACTTCTAATCTAGCAGAATGTTCTTGTAATCGAAGTGCTCTGGAAAGTTGTTCGAAGCGATGTGTACGAGCTCCTTTTAATAAAATTATTGCACCAGAATAAGCCGAAATGGTCAACTGATCTAGGAATTCATTTATGCTATTGTGCGATTCGAAGTTTGGTACTTTTTCAAAATTTAATGGCTTCCAGTCTAAACCAATTCCAATAAATTGATCAAATTTATTTGCATCAAAAAGTTCTTGAAGTGATGTGTAAATCTCCTCGGTTGACAGGTGAATGTTTTTTAGCTCGGAAAGTATTAGAATTCTTTTTCGTTGCTCAGCATGTAGTTGCATGAAATCTAAAGCGACTTCCAACCCATGCCAATCTGCGTTGTAATAATCATGAACCAAAAGAGTATTAGAAATTCCTTTACTTAGGCGTAAACGCATATCTACTTCAGGCAGATTGGCACAGTGAGTTATTGCTGAATTTAGATCCATTCCCGAAATAACAACAGTGACTAATGCCGTAATTGCATTATCTATTAGGGCGGTACTTCTAAAGGGAAGCCAAAGGTTTTTATCAACACCATTGACCACTATTTCTAGGCTGGTTCCGTCATACTTAGTTGTTTCTTTTTTTAGGTAGAGAAAAACATTGCTGTCCGTCCTAGACCATCCGAAAAGCTTGGCTGAAAACCTGCTAAGGCCTTTCCTAATAATTTGATTGTCAAAAGGGTATACTATTTTCTGCGCATGCTTAAATAAGGTTAATTTCTCCGCTAGCTTTTCTTTTTCCGAATTAAAACCTACCGCATGAGCGGAGCCGAGAAAGGTAAAAACACCAATTTCACATTGAATCATTTCGGCTAACTTCTCCATCTCATTTTTCTGAGAAATGCCAGCCTCCAAGATTGCAAATTCATGTCGATTGTTTAGTGGAAATATGGATAGGGGAACACCGATTTGGGAATTATAGCTACCTGGACTTTTATGAATGTGATGTGCTTGACTTAGCAAAAAAGCTATCCATTCTTTGACGATGGTTTTCCCATTACTTCCTGTAACACCAAATACCGGATTCGAATAACTTTCTCTATGAATTTTTGCTAAATATTGAAGAGAGTCGATTACGTTTTTGACCAAGAAAAAATTTGAATCCTTAAATTGATTAATCCATTTATTTTCCTGAACTAAAAAATTTCTGACTCCTTTTTGATGGGCAGCCGCAATGTATTCATGGCCATTATTTTTTTCGGTGCTTATTGCTGCGAAGAGGCAACCCACAGAACGTTTAATGATCCTTGTATCAATTTGGACTGTTTGAATCTCACAATCAGGTTGTGGAAGATCTACATCATTTTTTAAAAGATTCGATATGTGCTTTGCGGTATAATTCAACTATAAATCAAAACCTATGTCCGTTCGAAAATATTTTCCATCGAATTGAATCTTTTCTGCATTTTCCATAGATTGTTTTACAGCAGATTTAAATTCTTCTCCAAATGAGGTAATCGCTAATACCCGACCTCCGTTGGTGACCAATTCCTCATTTTCATTTCTTGTTCCTGCATGAAACAACAAACTATCCTGTACTTCTTCTAGGCCAATCATAATCTTACCTTTTTCATAAGATTCAGGATATCCTCCGCTAACCAACATTACTGTGGCTGCCGCCTTTTTGCTTAACTCAATATTTTGCTTGGCTATTTGCTGGTCTTTTAGGCTGGCCAACAATGGAAGGAGATCACTCTTAATCCTTGGAAGGACTACTTCTGTTTCAGGATCTCCTAATCGGCAATTATATTCAATTACGTAAGGTTCACCATGAACCTCAATTAGACCAATGAATATAAATCCCTTGTAATCCATATTCCTTTTGGCTAAGCCATCGATGGTTGGTTCAATTATTCGTTCGATAACCTTCTGCATCATGGTGTTATCTACGAAGGATACAGGACTGATAGCTCCCATGCCACCAGTATTTAGGCCCGTGTCACCTTCTCCAATACGCTTGTAATCCTTTGCTACAGGGAGTATTTTATAACCTACTCCATCCGTCAATACAAAGACTGAAAATTCCAATCCGTCTAAAAACTCTTCAATAACCACTTCAGCACTGGCTTCTCCAAATTGTCCTTCTAGCATATTGGACAAAGCGGTTTGTGCTTCAGGTATATTATCAATAATAAGTACCCCTTTACCTGCAGCTAAACCATCCGCCTTTAATACGATTGGCGGAATGCATTGAGCAATATATGCATGTCCTTCTTCTAATTGAGATTTATTAAAACTTTTATAAGCGGCAGTTGGAATGTTAAGCTCTGCCATGAATTCCTTGGCAAAAGCTTTAGAACCTTCCAATTTTGCCCCTTCTTTATCCGGGCCTATTAAATGTACATGGCTCAGTTCCGGATCTTCTTTTAAGAAATCAATTATTCCGTCGACTAATGGTCCTTCTGGGCCAACAATTACCATGTCAATTGAAGATGCGATTATTAGCGATTTGACAGCCGTAAAGTCATTATAGTCAATGGCCATGTTGGTCCCATGGTTAGCTGTTCCAGCATTTCCTGGTGCGATGAAAAGTGCCTCACACTGAGGACTTTGCGCGATTTTCCAAGCAATAGCATGCTCTCTTCCGCCAGATCCTAAAATTAAAATTCGCATAGATTAAAAATTGTTGGGCAAATATAGGGGGAAGAATTGGGAATCAGGTTCAAAATCTTAGTGTCCACTATGTGCAATTGAGCAGCTTTGTTACCTTCGCACCGCGAAATATGATTGCATACATAAAAGGCACAATTACCTATAAAAACCCCACCTATATCTTGGTGGAAACTGCTGGAGTTGGTTATCACATCAACATCTCTTTGCACACCTATTCCCGTATCGAAAAAGAAGAGCAAATAAAGATCTTGACTTATTTGCACATCACTGAAAATAGCCATACCCTTTACGGCTTTTCAGAAGCGATTGAAAGGAATTTATTTGTGCATCTGATCTCAGTAAGCGGAATTGGGCCTAATTCTGCTAGAATCATACTTTCAGGAATGGATCCAGAAGAGGCTAGAGCAGCTATTATTTCGGAAAATGTTAGTGCTTTTCAAAAAGTAAAAGGGATTGGACCGAAAACGGCAAAACGAGTGATTTTGGATCTAAAAGACAAATTAATCAAAGAATCGGGGGATGAACCGATTAATGTAAATGCTAGAGGCAATACATACAGGGACGAAGCGTTATCTGCTTTAGTTGCACTAGGATTCAATTCTAGTCGTGTACAAAAAGCCCTCAACCAAGTGTTGGTACAAAATCCTGACACTGGAACTGTGGAGAAACTAATCAAACTGGCCTTGAAGCTTTTGTCCTAAGGTTTCTTAGGTTTAATTGAAAAAATTATTCATTGCTTTTATCCTTAATGTGGATAAAAACTAGCCACTATTGGCGCCATGATTGAGAATATTTTCTCTTTTCATGCGTTGGGAAGGTGTTATTCGCCATTTATAGGTAGATAACACAACCAAAATGCCTCTTTTCCGTAAGAAAAGCTGGCATTTTTTGGCTAAATCAATCGTGCTATCACTAGTGAAACTTATGAAGATTAATTTCTTACTAGCTGCTGTTGTAATTTTAATGTCCGTTTCTGAAGATATTCAGGCCGCTTTCGGCCCCGGAAACGACTTATCTAATCCTTATGGCGAGCAATTAGTTGTACAACAAGATACCATTCCGTTGAGGGACCGGAACACCGACTTTATTAACTCGGGGCCAGGGAATCCTTTTGATCTGAATGATCCTTCCTCGATTACTCGGGACGTCGAATATGATGCGGCTACCAATACCTACAAGATCACCGAGACTATTGGAGATAATTACTATCGAGCGCCTACTTACATGACCTTTGATGAGTACATGGATTATCGAGCTGATCAACAAAGGCAACAATTCTTTAGGCAACAAAATGGAGGTACTGCCGGAACTGCAAGTGGATTGAAAGATCCCATGGGAGGAGTAGATGTGAAAAATGACCTAATTGATCGGTTATTTGGAGGAAGTGCAGTAACTATAAAACCTCAAGGATCCATTGACCTTACCATTGGAGGAGATTACTCCAAAACCGAAAATCCCAACCTTACCTTAAGACAGCAACGACAAGGAGGATTTGATTTCGATATGGCTATCCAGATGAATGTTACTGGATCGATCGGAGAAAAACTAAATCTTTCCACAAATTATAATACGCAAGCCACCTTCGGTTTTGAAAATCAAATGAAGTTGGACTACGATACAGACAACTTCTCCGAAGATGAAATCATAAAGAAAATTGAAGCTGGGGATGTAAGTCTCCCATTGAAAGGAACATTAATCCAAGGAGCGCAAAAACTTTTCGGATTGAAAACAGGACTTCAATTTGGACGACTAAAATTAGAATTACTCGCGGCCCAGCAAAGATCTCAACAGCAATCTTTGCAGATTCAAGGAGGTGCACAAATTCAAGAGTATGAAGTGCGCGCGGATGAGTATGATGAAAATCGCCACTTTTTTCTTTCTCACTATAACAGAGAAAGTTTTGAAGTAGCACTGGAAAACCTTCCTCAGATCAAATCATTATTTAGATTAAAAAATATTGAAGTTTGGGTTACAAATACTAGAAATGAAACGGAGAACATAGTTGATATTGTAGCCTTAGCTGATTTAGGAGAACCAGAAAGAATTACGAATCCAAATATTCAGGTTCCAATGCCTGCAAGAAACCCAGATATCGTTGGCAAAGGACTTCCTGGTTTTGTTGATAAAGCCGATTCTGTATTCACACAAAATACATTCGCAAATGACCTTTTATTTCAACTGAAAAGTTATGATGGCATTCGTGATATTGACAATACCGTTCGGGTTTTGCAAAATGAATTTAACCTACAGCCAGGAATTGACTTTAAAAAAGTAAGCGCAAGAAAATTAAGACAAAACGAATTTACCTATAACGAAGAATTAGGAACCATCTCTTTGAATGTTAATCTGCAGCCAGATGACGTGCTTGGGGTAGGTTATGAATATTCGTACAACGGAGAAAATTTTCAGGTGGGTGAAATGGCTCAGGACGCATATAACCCGGAAGATCTTGGTGTTATTTTTGTAAAAATGTTGAAGAGTTCCATCACTAGAGTGGATAAACCAATTTGGGATTTGATGATGAAGAATGTCTATTCTTTAGGGGCATTTCAAGTAGGGCAGGAAGATTTTCTTTTCGATATCTATTATGAAGATCCAGGAGCAGGTTTTAAAAGATTCTTGCCAGAAACAAACCTTGCTGGTGTTCCATTACTTCGAGTCTTTAATATGGATAGATTGAATGTACAAGGCGATCCTTGTCCGGATGGTATCTTCGATTTTGTTCCAGGGATTACAATCAACCCACGAAATGGACGGGTGATGTTCCCAGTACTCGAACCCTTTGGGGAAAATCTGGTGGAAGACATGGATCCCACCTTTCGAGAAAAATTTGAATACTTCCATCTCTATGATTCTACTATAACTAGAGCCAGAGAATATCCTGATCTAAATAGATTTGCTATTCGTGGTTCCTATAAATCCTCGGTCTCAAGTGAAATTTCATTGGGTGCGTTCAATATACCGGATGGTTCAGTACGAGTTACCGCTGGTGGAGTGCAATTGTTAGAAGGGAGTGATTATGAAGTAGATTATAATATTGGTAAAGTTAGAATACTGAATGACGCTTATTTGAATTCAGGTACACCTATTAATGTAACCTTTGAGGACAACACCCTGTTTGGTATCCAAAATAAATCTATGATCGGTGTTCGAGCCGATTACGAGTTTAGTAAAAATCTTGCGCTCGGTGGAACCTATTTGCATTTGTTTGAAAGACCATTTACCCAAAAGGTAAATATTGGGGATGATCCCATTTCAAATAGAATGTATGGATTAGATTTGAACTATAGTAATAAAGCACCTTGGTTGACTAAGATGGTGGACGCCATACCATTTATCGATACTAAAGAAGAGTCTACTGTAACTTTTGCCGCGGAAGCAGCCTATCTAAAACCAGGTCACGCCAAAGCAATTAATATTAATCAGGATGATCCTGATCAAAGAGATAAAGGTGGGACAGTTTATTTAGATGATTTTGAAGGATCAACCACTGGCTTTGATTTAAGAAACCCAACCAACAAATGGGTGTTAGCTTCAGTGCCCCAAAATGATCAGAATAATGGTAATCCCATGTTCCCGGAATCTCAGTTTATCGATAGTACTATTTCTGGCGTAAATCGTGCGCAATTAGCTTGGTATCGAGCGGATGAGTTTGTAAGATCTGAAGAGGATCGAGATGACCCCTATGCATCTGCAGTTGAGCAATCTGAAATTTTTCCAAATAGAGATATTCAGCCTGGGCTGAATTCCAGAATTCCAGTATTAGATTTGACTTATTTTCCAGGAGAAAGAGGCCCATATAACTTTGATCTTCCTGATGGTGGGTATCCAGGTATTTCTGCTGGTCTTAGTGACAATGGAAACTTATTGGAACCGACTTCTCGTTGGGCTGGTATCATGCGTTCGTTGCCCAACAATGATTTTGAAGCAGCCAATATTGAATACATCGATTTCTGGTTACTTAATCCTTTTATTGATACCGATGACACACAAGGTGATTTATATTTCAACTTAGGTAATATATCAGAAGATATTTTAAGAGACTCCAGACGATCTTTCGAAAATGGAATTCCTGGAGAGGCAAGTACTGATGAACAAACAGGAACAGATACAACAAGTTGGGGTAGGGTGCCGAGAGTTCAATCCTTTATTGATGCATTTGATTTGGATCCAGAAAATCGAGTTAGACAGGATGTAGGTTTTGATGGATTGGATGATAATGGAGAAAGAGAAATTTTCAGAGAGATATTAGATCAATATCAAGCTAATCTTGATCCCGCGGCTTACAATAGGATTTTGGATGATCCAGCAAATGATAACTTCCGATTCTTTAACGATAATCAAATCTTCGATGATGGTGATGGTGTTTTTGAGCGATATAAAGACAACAATGATCCTCAAGGAAACTCTGCTGTTTCTACCAATAATAATGTAAACTCTTCTACCAATCTTCCTGATACAGAAGATTTGAATGATGACAATTCATTGAACGAAGACGAACAATATTTTCAATATCATGTTCCTTTACGACCTGTTCCGATTGCAGGTGGAGGCTCAGGTCTAGACGTTAATCATCCTTGGATTTCGGATTTCATTACACAACCAGGAACTGGTTCTAGAAGAAGAACTTGGTATAGATTCAAAATTCCAATTGAAAATTATACTTCAGCAGTAGGGGGTATTCAAGATTTCAGATCAATTCAATTTATGAGGATGTATCTGAAAAATTTCAACTCGCAAACTACTTTAAGGTTTGCAACTTTGGAGTTAACCAGAAATCAATGGAGAAGATATAGAAGAAAATTGGAGACAGTGACAACAGGTGTTCAAAGTCCAACGGGTGACTTTACCTTTGTTTTGAATGATGTGAATATTGAAGAGAATGGAGATAAGCTTCCTTTTAATTATGTACTGCCTCCTGGATTGACTCAAGAAAGAGCATTCCAAACTCAGTTCCCTGATCGTCTACAAAATGAGCAGTCTCTTTCATTAGTTGTCGAAAACCTTCCTGTGGATTCTGCAGTGGGTATATATAAAATATTAAATCTTGATATGCGGGTGTATGAAGAACTTGAAATGTTTATTCATGCGGAGCAGTTTTTACAAGAAACTGATTTAGATGATGGAGACCTTTCCGTATTTATCCGACTAGGATCTGATTTCCAAAATAATTTTTACGAATACGAAATCCCATTAACGATTTCTCGAGATGATACCTCCTATGTGCGAAACTCTGACGAGTATAGGTCGGAAGTCTGGCGCCAAGAAAATGACATGAATATTAATCTCAAGGAGTTAATTGAGATAAAGAAAAGGAGAAATGAAGACCCTAACTTTGGACTCGGCGATTTCTATATAGAACAAGACGCCATCGATCCATCCAGAACTTATCGACTAAAAGGAAATCCAAATCTTGGTTTGGTGAAGGGGATAATGATTGGATTGGTAAATAGAGATATCGATGGGATTAGAACACATAGTGCCGAGGTTTGGGTCAATGAGCTGCGATTGAATGGACTTGATGAGAGAGGTGGATTGGCTGGATTGGCCAGATTAGATTTACAACTAGCAGATTTTGGTACCGCTCAGGCTTCAGTTTCTTATGGGAGTATTGGCTATGGAGGTATCGAACAAAAGTTGGCAGACCGGTCTCGGGAAGAAGTACTTCAATTTGATTTGGCTACCAATTTGGAATTAGGAAGATTTTTTGGTGAAAAATCTGGATTGAAAATTCCATTCTATTGGGGCCTTTCTCAAACCGTTCGAACACCTCAATTTGATCCTTATGATTTAGATATCCCACTTCGTGAAAAACTAGACGCCGCTCAGGGTAAAGTTGCTAGGGATTCCATTAAAGAACAAGCACAAGATTACACTAATATCCATTCCCTCAACGTAACAAATATGCGTAAAACAAGGACAGGAAATACGGAACGTAAACCTATGCCTTGGGATATTGAAAACTTTAGTGCCACAGTAGCTTATGTGGAAACGGATCGACATAATCCCATTATCGAATCAGATAACACCAAAAATTATCGCGGTGTTTTAGATTATAACTATCAGTTGAAGCCACTGTACATTGAGCCATTCAAGAAACTCATTAAAAAGGATAAATATTTAAAGTTACTTTCCGAGGCCAACTTGAATCTTGTTCCAAACTCTTTTAGTTTTTCTACTAACCTAGATCGAGAATTTCAGGAAACGAAATATCGCTTCACTGATTTGTCGGATGAGTTTAGCACCTTTTTTAATAAGCGCTTTACTTGGGACAGAGACTATAGTTTGTCTTGGGATATTACAAAAGCCTTGAAGTTTAATTTTGCGGCAACCAATCATGCTATCATTGATGAATTAAAGCAGTTCGATAATAACACCCTTCGTCCCGGGGATCAGCTTCAAAGCTTCCTTTGGGATAATATTAAAAACTTCGGTAGAACGAAGGATTATGCTCATAATATAGGAGCCAACTATACGCTACCGTTTAAGAAGATTCCATTCCTAGATTTCATTAATGTTAAAGCCTCTTACACGTCCTCCTATTCATGGGCGGGATCGGCTAACGGAACCTATTCTGGTATTGATAATGTCTATAGTCCCGGGATAACGGATTCATTGGGTAACGTGATTCAGAATAATCAAACACGTCAGTTGAATGGAGATTTGAATTTTGAAACACTGTATAAAAAATCAAAATACCTGGCTAAAATAAATCGAGGAAAATCTAAGTCTCGTAGTAGAACGAGCAGAGGAAATAAAGACAACGATTCTTCTGGAGAGGAACTTAGAGGAAATGATAGAAGAGGTAGCGATCGGAGGAGCGGAGGAGATAAAGGAGGAAGAACAAAAGGTGGTAGAGATCAAAATCTTCCAAGGGACCAAAAGGTAGATGGAGGAAACGATAAACCTGGAAGGCCTGGAGCAGGAAAACCTGGAAAGAGTGGTGGTGGAGTTGATAATAAAGGAGGAAAAGGTGGTAAGGGATCGAAAGGAGATAAAGGAGGAAAAGACAAAAAGGACGATAAGAAAAAAGCAAATCGTGAACCTTCTGCTGCTGAACGAATATTGATCAGGCCATTGTTGACTTTGCGAAAAGCTAGATTTACTTATTCTGAGAACTTTGGAACTGTTGTTCCTGGTTGGTTAAAGAGAACGGAATACTTAGGAAATTCTGAGAACTTCAATGCGCCCGGTTTAGATTTCGTGGCAGGGCTTCAACCAAAAATTGATCCTGATGATCCGAATGACTGGTTAATGCAAGCTGCAAACAACGAATATATTTCGAAGAGTCTTTTTCACAATCAAAGAGTCTCTCAGACATATTCTCAAAACTACAATGGAAAAGTATCCTTAGAACCTTTCGATGATTTCAAAATTGACTTGGAAGCTAATCGAAGATTTGATGAGAATAAATTATTGCTATTTAAAGATTTTAATGACGACCCTAATATTCAAGCTTTCGATCACAAGGATTTCCAAAACGTAGGATCTTTTCAAATTTCTTATTTCGCTTTGAACACTTTATTTGGAAACGATTCTGGCGATTTGTTTGATACCTTTGAAGACAATAGAAAAATAATTTCTAATAGACTTGGTTCGGGAACTCATGAAGGCGAATTTGAATCTGAGTATGCTGAAGGTTTTGGTAGAAAAAATGAAGGAGTAGTGATCCCAGCATTTTTGGCTGCCTATACAGGGGAGTCAGCAGAAACTTTTGCGATATCTGAAGATTCACCACAGGATTTTACGAAATCATTGTTTGCTACATTGCCAAAAATTAATTGGTCCCTTTCTTATAATGGATTATCAAAGCTTGACATGTTTAAGGATATCTTCCAGTCAGTGAAATTAAACCATGGCTATCAATCCAGCATGACTGTCAATTCCTTTATTAATGTGCAAGCATATAACAACGATATCCCTTTAGCGAAAGATGGTATTTTTAATTATTATTCTCGATTCGAAGTACCTAATTTAGTAATCGATGAAAGATTCAATCCGCTTCTTGGTATTAGTGTAAAGACTAAAGGAGGAATGGATTTGAATGTTGATTTTAAAAAGGCTAGAAATTTATCATTGAGTTATGTGAATAATGCCTTAGCTGAGCAGCTAACACAGGAGTATGTAGTTGGTTTTGGATATACAATGGAGAATGTTTACATCCCGATGTTTTACGGCAAAAAAGGAAAACGGAAGGAAACAAGGACAAAGAAGAATGCCTCCCGTAAAGGAGAAAAAGATAAAAATGCTGATCCAGATGCTAATCCTGACGATCCAAAAGCTAAAGGTGGGGCGGCAAAAGGATCCGATTTAAACTTCAAGGTTGATTTCTCACTTAGAGATGATAAAACGGAGAATTTCTATATTGATCAGGTTGGACCTAATCGTTCAGAAATTACAAGAGGAGTAAGAACCTTGACTTTTGCACCATCAGTAGATTACGATGTAAGTGAAAAATTAAATATTCGACTCTTTTTTGATTATAGATCTACCAATCCAGCAAATTCGCAAGGATTTCCAACGCTTAATACGAGTGGAGGGGTGGTTGTAAGATTCACACTAGACTAGAAGTAAAACTAAAAATATTTTGAGCCCTGATATCATTCGTTGATATCGGGGCTTTTTTTTACCATTGGTCTACATATATAAATTATCAACTGGTCACAAATTTTTCTCTTGTCTGAAATTGAGGCCCGCTAACCTTGGCTTGATACACAAATTTTGTCCAGTTTGGCAAGGGGCTTTTTTTTCTACTTATAAAAATGTTATGGAATTCTTAAATTGAAATAACGTATAAAAAGTTGATTGTCAGCAGAATATAAATTCTGCCCTTTATTGCGGTTAAAACTTCGTTAAAAAGAAGAACACTCCTTTCACAATGGTTATTTTTGTAAATACCTCGTAATTGAAATTAAATTTCAAGCCTGACACGTCTTAAAATTAGCAAAGAAAACAGCGCTTCAAATTGACTTTTCTGTCTTGGGATTTTTCCAAAGTGTGAATAATCTAAATGAATAAAAAAATAATCTGGTTAATTATTGGTTTGATGGCAGCCGCAGTAATTGGGGTTGGCTCTTTGCAATACTATTGGATTAAGGAAGCGATTCAGCTAAAGCAAGATGAATTCGATACTTCTGTTTTTTCAGCTTTAAGTAGAGTAGTAGAGCGCTTAGAAAAGGAAGAACAAATTCAAACGCACAAAGATGCTTTTCAAATTGAACAAGCTTCTGTAGAGCCATTGAGTATTCAAGAAGAGGTTAAACTAGAATTAAATACTCCATTTTTTAATCGCAATGTTCAACCTGGACAAAAACATAGTACGCTAGTCTCCAATAAAGATTGTGATTGTGTTGATTGTCGTAAGAAAAAATTAGAACACTTTGAACAACAGATGGATTATATCCAACGAACCATTGTTCAAAGTTTACTCCAACCTGAGGAGTTAGAGGAGCGAATAAATCTTGAAACACTTAGTAGTTCGATTAAAAAGGAATTCCAAAATAGAGGAATCAACTTAGAATACAATTACGGAATATTTGCAAATAGTAAGGAATCCTTCATCATTCAAAACGGACATTTTGTAGTAGAGGACGGAGCTACACAACCAATTGAAAACGGATATAACTCTCTATACAACACTCCCTATAAAGTTGAACTCTTTTCAAAGAATGATTTGGCTTCGCCAGGCTTGCTTATGATCCAATTCCCAAGTCAAAATAGCTTGATGTATGGATCTGTTTTTTGGCCATTATTGTTATCCATTTTATTCACATTGATAATCATGGGTTGTTTTTACTATACAATCCAAACCATATTTGTGCAGAAGAAACTATCTGAAATGAAGACGGACTTCATTAATAATATGACCCATGAATTCAAGACCCCTATCGCTACTATTTCTCTGGCGGCCGATAGTATTTCGAGCCCTATGATCTCTGGTTCGCCAGATAAAGTGAAACGTTTTGCGCATATAATTCGTCAAGAGAATAAGCGGATGAATAGCCAAGTAGAAAAAGTACTACAAATGGCTATAGTGGACAAAAGAGAATTTCAGCTGAACTTGACAGATGTTGATATGCATCAGGTCATTACCCAAGCTGTGGCCAATGCGAATTTGCAAGTGGAGCAAAAGGGTGGAATTGTTACGGCAAACTTGAAGGCGGATAATGAAATTATTCAGGGAGACATTACTCATTTATCTAATATTATTGCCAATCTATTAGATAATGCGAATAAATATTCTCCGGATAAACCTGAATTATCGGTTACAACAAGCAATGTTTCAGGAGGCCTACAAGTTATTGTAACAGACAAAGGGGTAGGGATGACGAAGGAAGCCCGAAAGCACATCTTTGATAAATTCTATCGAGTGCATACTGGTAATTTGCATGATGTCAAAGGATTTGGATTGGGATTGAGCTATGTGAAAGCATTGATGACCGCTCACAAAGGACAAATAGATGTAACCTCAGAACTTGGAAAAGGAAGTAGTTTCATCTTGTTTTTTCCTTATAAAGTCGAAAATTAATTAGAGGGCATTCCTCTTAAGCTATATTGAAAATTAAAAGAACCTATTATGACCAACGACAATCGAATTCTTCTTGTGGAAGACGACCAAAATTTCGGAGACGTTTTACGTTCCTATCTTGAAATGCATGATTATGATGTAACCCTAGCTACAGATGGTGAGGCTGGATTGCAGGCTTTCGAATCAGGCGGAAAATTCAACCTATGTATTTTTGACGTTATGATGCCAAAAATGGATGGGTTCACATTAGCAAAAGAAATCAGACAAAAGGATAAAGTAACTCCAATCATTTTTCTTACGGCCAAAACCATGAAAGATGACGTTCTCCAAGGTTTTAAAATTGGTGCGGATGATTATATCTCCAAGCCTTTTAATTCCGAAGAATTACTTTATCGCATTCAAGCAATCCTAAAACGTTCTTCTGCTAAGGTTGATCCTCAATCAGAAGTAAAAGAATTCAACATAGGAGAATACCATTTCAATTTTCCTCTTCGAATATTATCTCATACTCCAACTGGAGGAGAGCTTGGTGAAAAGGCAAAACTTTCTCCAAAGGAAGCACAGTTACTTCGCATGTTTTGTTTACATATTAATGATATTCTTCCTAGGTCAAAAGCGTTGACGGAAATTTGGGGAGAAGACAATTATTTCACTGCACGTTCAATGGATGTTTTTGTAACTAAGTTGAGAAAGTACTTAAAGCTTGATTCCAATATTGAAATTGTAAATATTCACGGAAATGGATTTCAGCTTTTAGTGAGATCAGAACAAGAGGCCTAAAAATAAATAGGTTTTATTCCCTAAGGCCTGTAATAATAGGTTTAATATTATAATAAAAAACCCCTGAGGCGAGCGTCTCAGGGGTTTTCTATTTAATCCCAATGTGTTATTTAAATTAATAAAAAAGCCTTCAGGAGTTCGTTCCCAAAGGCTTTTTTAACTAATTGCTTAAAGCTACGCTAAGCATCTGAATCTTCTGACTCCGGAGCAGCTTCGCCATCTGAGGATGGTTTTGGTGGCGGTGAATAATCCGCAGTGTCGATAATTTCATCGCGCTTGCCTGCATGAGGTCTCGGACCTATTAAACGTTCGACATCAGATTTCAACATTACCTCATTCTCTAAAAGAGAATTCGCTAATATTTCCAACTCGTTACGTTTGTTCTTCAGCAATTTTTGAGCTCGTAGGTATTGAGACTCAACCAAATTTCGAACTTCCTCATCAATCATCGAAGAAGTCTGATCTGAGTAAGGTTTGTTGAACTGATTCTCTTGCATGCCATAATAAGAAACTTGACCAACTTTATCGGACATTCCAAATACAGCGATCATGGAGTAAGCCATCTTGGTTACTTGATCCAAATCGTTTTGAGCTCCAGTAGATATTTTTCCAAATACCACTTGCTCTGCTGCTCTTCCACCAAAAGTCATACACATTCGGTCTAGCAGTTCTTCTTCACGAGTGATATATTCCTCTTTCGGTAAGTATTGAGCATAGCCTAAGGTTCCAATTCCCCTTGGTACTATGGTCACCTTCACCAAAGGAGAGGCATGCTTCAAGAACCAACCACAAATTGCATGACCTGCTTCGTGATAAGCGATGATTCGTTTCTCATCTGGTGAGATAATTTTGTTTTTCTTTTCTAATCCACCAATGACTCTATCTAGCGCATAATTGAAATCATCTGGATCAACTTCCTTTTTTCCTCTTCTTGCAGCTATCAGTGCAGCTTCGTTACAAATATTAGCAATATCTGCTCCAGCAAAACCTGGTGTCATTTCCGCCAATGTTTCTGAATTTACTTCAGCGCCGCACTTAATATTTTTCAAGTGAACTTTGAAAATGGCATCTCTTCCTTTCATATCAGGACGATCAATTCCAATTTGTCTATCAAAACGACCTGGTCTTAAAAGTGCATTGTCTAATACATCGGGGCGGTTGGTTGCCGCCATTAGGATGACCCCTTTATCTGTACTGAACCCATCCATCTCAACTAGCAGTTGATTCAGGGTATTTTCTCTTTCGTCATTTCC
>CALGJW010000549.1 GCA_937930025.1 uncultured Saprospiraceae bacterium
TCACAAACTTTACCAATTAAGACGGATTTATTCTTTGCTAAAACACCTAAAGTTGCATTTGTCTGTGCAGCCGCTTTCTTAAGTATAGCAAAGGCTTTCACCACTTCAAGCGGCATTTTTTGTCCTCCAATTTTAAAATTGGATTTGGATCTTTCTGTTTGTGCAGCCCAATATGCATTTGCCGGAACTTTTACGTTTCCTATGCTGTCTTTTTCGATTCTATACTTCATTTGAAAAGTTATTTCTGATTTGATAAGTGCGAAGGTAAAACTTTGTGATGAATGCGCATTTTTATCGTCCAATAAAAGTCGTCTAAAACGTTTTTTTTACCCAAAAACGAACCCTTAAGAATAGTTTGCGTTATAGGGTTAGTTAATAGCGTATTAAATAACAGTTATTGAAACTAAAAATTGAACGTTTAAATGCTCTTTTTTGAAGGAAAAAAAAGTGAAAATAGAAGCGCTAAAAACATGCTCAAAAAAAGTTTTTTGAGACTTAATAACAAACAATAATTTAGAACGTTAGAAAATACATTAGAACATTTTTATATTTGAACTATATTTGTTCTTTTTTAAAGCGAACAGCAAAACAAAAAATTATAATTCTATGGCATTTAAACTTCCAGAACTTCCATACGCGGTTAATTCGTTGGAACCTTTTTTTGATGAAAAAACAATGATGATTCACCACGGAAAACATCATGCAGGGTATACGAATAAATTGAATGCAGCTATTGCCGGAACTTCTCTTGAAAAATTATCTATCAAAGGTATTTTGAAAAATGCAGGGAAACATGGCGCGGGAGTAAGGAACAACGGTGGTGGTTTCTTTAACCATTCATTGTTCTGGAAAATTTTATCTCCTAAAGGTGGAGGTAAACCAAAAGGTTCTTCAAACTTCGGAAAAGCATTTAATCGCAGTTTTAAGAGCTTTGAAGATTTCAAAACACAATTTTCGACAGCTGCTCAAACCAGATTTGGTTCAGGTTGGGCTTGGTTGTGTGTAAACAAATCAGGAGGTTTATTCGTAACCTCTACACCCAATCAAGATAACCCTTTAATGGATGTTGCCGACAAAAAAGGTACACCTATTTTGGGATTAGATGTTTGGGAGCATGCCTACTATCTAAAATATCAAAATAAACGTCCTGATTACGTTCAGGCGTTTTTTAATCTTATAAATTGGGATCAAGTTAATGCTAATTACGAGGCGGCACTTGTTTCTAATAAAAAGGAAAATTCAATCAAATCTACTTCTTCTAAAAATTCAAAATTAATGAAAAGCACAGCGAAGAAAGCCACTGCTAAAAAGCCTAAGGCTAAAAAAGCAACGGCGAAACGTAAGCCTACCGCAAAGAAAAAGGTAGCAAAGAAAGCAACTGCAAAGAAAGCAACTGCTAAAAAGAAGCCTACTGCAAAGAAGGCTACTACTCGAAAGACTACTGCAAAGAAGTCTACTGCTAAAAAGGCGACTGCAAAGCGCAAGCCAGCAGCGAAAAAGAAGACCACTGCTAAAAAGACTACTGCAAAGAAGTCTACAGCGAAAAAGAAGACTACGGCAAAAAAGACGACTGCAAAGCGTAAGCCAGTAGCGAAAAAGAAGTCAACTGCAAAGAAGACTACTGCACGTAAGACAACTGCAAAGCGTAAGCCAGCCCGTAAGAAGGTCAGCTTAAGAAGGTCAGCTGCTAAGAAGAAATAATTTATTTCTCAAGATAATAGCATACACAAGGATTCGGTCTCTGACCGGATCCTTTTTTTTTGGCTTTTTTTAATTGTTATTAGTCTAGAAATTAAAAAGCAATTACTATTTTCAGGGAAATTATTTCTTACTAAAAAAAATCAAAATGGAAGACTTAACATTAGACAACAACCTAAATGATGGGATAACCTTGGATACGGCCACCAAAAACTATCTCAAGGAAACTGCTAAATGGGCAAAATTTCTTTCAATCTTGGGATTTGTAATGATTGGATTATTTGTCTTAATTGGGCTATTTGCCGGATCATTTGTTGCCACACTGATGAATAGTGGAGGGGTGGATATGCCAATAGGTTTTTCAGGCGGATTTTTCACGATTCTCTATGTCTGCATGGGACTTCTTTATTTTATGCCTTGCCTGTATTTGTATCGTTTTGCTACTAAAATGCAAAAGGCTTTAGCAAATGACAATCAAACAGAAAGTACAGAGGCCTTTATGAATTTGAAGTCTTTATATAAGTTTATGGGAATTTTAATGGTGATTATTCTTGGGTTTTACGCTTTGATGTTGGTAATATCCCTTGTCGGCGTATTGATGGTAGGATAATAGATCAGTAGTCCAAAGCGTTACGCTAGTGTAAGTTCATGCATCAGACGAGCTTACATTAGGATTTATTGATGGAATTCCATAGCTTTATAGTAAATAATCTACCAGAATAGGAGAATCCAGGCGAAAAGAAAAAGATTCGAAAAATTTTCGAATCGCGTTTTTTAACTACAACATAACCCGCAAGCCATGATTATTTTAGGAATTCTCTTAATCATCATGGGATTATTTAGCTACGAATTTTTATCTGAAGCTAGATAAATCCCCAGACCAAATGAAAACGAGTCTTTCAGAATTTCTGAAGGACTCGTTTCTATTTAACAAGTAAATTTCTATTGCTGCACCGCTTTGTACATCAATTCAACTTCTTCAATTGTAAAACTTCCAATTAGACCCGCTTGAAACCTATACTCAGAATTTCCTTTGATCAGCGCATATCTAAAGTCATAGGAAGAAGTTAAAGAATCCAATTTATTTTCGAAGATAAAACCGGCTGCTTCTTCCTTAATTATTTCATGGAAATAGGGTTGCTTAGTTACTTCAGCTTTCATACTAGCCTTTAATTTGGCAACATCTGTTGAAGTGGCATCCGATGAAAAGATTTGTACATAATAATTATTAGGCCCTTTGATAGAAACATCTTTTTGAACTATTAAATCCATTGTCTGAATAGTAGTGCTATCTGGGGCTAATATTGTAATTGGAATTCCTCCCTTTTTTAACAAACTGAGAGAAACTAGGTTTGATTGGTTTTGATCCCCACTACAGGATGATAACAAACAAATAAGGGTAATCCAATAGAAACAAACTTTCATAGATGCTATTTTTTACGCTGCAAATATGCAAGGAATTATTGGGTAAATAGCATAAAAAACCCCCAGCCGACTAGCCTGGGGGTATATTTTTTGCTTTGATTGTTTAAGATTTATCGTACTTAATAGAGCAGCCTATTGCTTTTGTAAAATTAGGATCTGGTTTTCCTCCTTTTTTTAAAGCTTCAATCGCATCTTCCAAATACTTCGCTTTAACTGCTTTTGAATCTCGAGCGTTGTCATCAATTGCGCCGATGTATTGAACAGTCATCTCATTGTCTAACAGAAATACATGAGGCGTACGGGTGGCACCGTATTTAGGATAAACCTGTTGTCCTTCATCAAATAAATACACAAAGGGAAAAGATTTTTCAGTAGCTCGAACTTTCATTTTTTCATAACTATCTTCAGGCTGAACAACTGGATCATTTGGATTAATTGCGATAACTGGATAACCTTCGGCCGCATATTTCTTATGCAAGTCAATCAAACGATCTTCATACATTACAGAATAAGGACAATGGTTGCAAGTGAAGGTCACTATGAATCCTTTGGCATCTTTCATGGCTGACATACTGTACATTTTACCATCTACACCTTTGAGATTGAAATCCGTCGCTTTATCCCCAACGGCATATCCTGATGGACTTGCTTTGAGTGCAGCTTGCACGGCTTTAGGAGATTGATTCACCATCTTTTCGTTCTGCGAAGGAGAGCTGTTTACACTCGTATCTTGAACAGCTGTTTGCCCACAGGACATTAATAGTAGTAGGGTAAAAAACAGGGTTCCCAATGCGAAATTTTTCATAAGATTATTTTTATTATCAACTAGATTTATATTCAATTTATTGGATGGATCAGTTCCTTTATTTCGGATAAGGTTGAGAATTTTCCTTCATGAAACTGATGCTGCCCTTTTTTAGTTATCACGGTTGCCGGAATGGCACCAGACCACTCGGGATTTATTTTGTCTATCCAACTATTGGCATCTGGATCATCAAAAAGTATGACTTCCCCAGAAAGTCGATGCTCCTTCAAAAAAGGCTTCAGCTTCTTTTCAACCTGATTCGGAAAATCCAGACTGACATAATACAGTTTAAAAGCCGTTTGGTTGAATTCCCCTGCGAGTTCTTCAAATAAGGGTAACTCCTCGACACAAGGTTTACACCAAGTGGCCCAAAAGTTGAAAACGCGCAAGCTGTCATCGTTCAGATTTAAGTAGGGTTCCAATCCTGCAAAATCTACCGTTGTTATATCCTTTGACGAATTTTGGAGAGGAATAGTTGTTTCCACCGATTGATTAGTCTCCTTTGGACTAGCCGATCCGCAAGAAAAGATCAATGCTATTGAGAGTATTGATGCTGCGTGAAGAAGCATCCTGGAAGGTCCTAAAATTGATCGAAGTCGAAAGATTTTTTCCTTAGTCAAGCTCACCTTGTTTTTTCTAATAAAAGAATTCTCACAAGGTAAGGAATTTGGACTAGGACGAACTCAAAACCAAGGTGTTTAGTTAATTGAATAACCTATACCAAGCTGATCCAAGCCCGCAATAAAGTCAGAATTTGCATTCACTTGGCGTTCCTCAGAACGAAGGTTAAGGGAAGTCAGGGTGGACTTATCCAAAAGAACCATCTTTAATTTATGCTTGCCCTTGTTTAATTTACAAAGCTTTTCAAGGTTGTCAATTAGTGCTTTGTCTAAGGTCTCTAAGGGTAATTTTATAGTTACGGATTGCGTCATTTCTCTTCCTATGGTTTCCAGCAATTTGACATCCTGAACTTTTAATTGATACTCTTCTGAATTCCATCTTTTCTGATAATTACCTTCGATAAATAAGACCTGGCCTGTTTCAAAATGACCCTTGAATTTAGCATAGTCATCGGAAAATAAAGCGATCTCTATTGAACTAGTATAATCCTGAATAGTAAAAATTCCAAAGCCAGTACCTTTCTTACTTACCCGATGATTGGCCATCGCTACAATGCCGGCCAATTTTACTTTTTGATCTTTTTTGTTGTCCAAGTTTTCCAAAGGACAAGTAATGAAATTATTTATCTCAATTTGATAGTCATCCAGAGGGTGCCCAGAAATGTAAATACCAGCCACTTCTTTTTCTTTAGTCAATTTTTCAATCAATGACCATTCTGACTTGGGAGGTAAGGTAGGGTCCGGTATAAAAGCATCTTCAGTGGCACCAAAAAGAGAATTCGCAGCTGTAGATTTTTGATGCTGATAAGCGTTTCCAAATTTTAGTAAATGCTCCATGAAAGTGTCATACTTTTCTGAAGGAGCAAAATAAGTCGCTCGATTGATCTCTTCAAAATGATCCAAAGCACCTCCTAATATGAGTGATTCTAATGCGCGCTTGTTAACCGTGCTAAGATTTACGCGCTTAACGAAGTCGAACAAACTTTTGAATTCTCCATTCGCATTTTTTTCTTCAAGAATAGCTTGTACGGGTCCTTCACCAACACCTTTTAAAGCAGACATACCGAAGCGAATGGCCCCTGCCTTATTTACGATAAAGTAAGACTCTGATTCGTTTACATTTGGTCCTAATACCTTGATTCCCATCCGCTTACATTCCCTTAGGAAAAAGGCAGTCTTGGTGATATCATGTTTGTTATGCGTCAAGACAGCTGCCATGAATTCAGCCGGATAATTGGCTTTCAAGTAGGCTGTCTGAAAAGCTACCAAAGCATAACAGGTGGAGTGGGACTTGTTAAAGGCATAGGATGCAAAGGCCTCCCAATCTTTCCATATTTTCTCACAGACGTTCTTCGGATGACCATTTTTCTCACAGCCTTCCATAAACTGCGGGAACATTTGATCAATCAATTTTTTCTTTTTCTTACCCATCGCCTTTCGCAGCATATCTGCCTGACCCTTAGAAAAGTTGGCCAGTTTTTGCGAAAGCAGCATCACCTGCTCTTGATATACGGTAATACCGTATGTTTCTGATAGGTTTTCTTCCATTACAGGAAGATCATAGGTAATCTTCTCCCGGCCGTGCTTACGCGCTACGAAGTTGGGAATGTATTGCATTGGACCTGGTCGGTACAAAGCATTCATGGCAATAAGATCTTCGAATTTTGAAGGCACTAAATCCTTCAAGTGTTTTTGCATTCCACCACTCTCATATTGGAATACACCGACTGTTTCTCCTTTCTGAAATAACTTATAAGTCTTCTCATCTGTCAATGGGATTTCATCAGGATCGATTTCTATTCCATGAGACTGTTTGACCAAGCGACATGCTTCTTTAATAATGGTCAAGGTTCGCAGTCCTAAGAAATCCATTTTCAATAGGCCTGCCTCTTCTGCCACCGAGTTATCAAACTGAGAAACTAAGAGTTCGGAATCTTTCGCCACCGAAACAGGTACGTAATTCGTAATGTCATCAGGGGTTATAATTATTCCACAGGCATGAATCCCAGTGTTACGCACGGAGCCTTCCAGTTTTTTTGCTTGTTGGATGGTTTCCCCAATGATGTCATTTCCTTCCGCTAATTTTCTGAAAGCGGCTGCCCGTTCCTTATCTTCAGAATTAAGTTGGGCTTTTAATTTTGGTGCTACATCCCCTTTTGCCAAAACATCTCGAAGTTTAGCCCCCAATTGGAGCGGGAAAGTTTTGGTCACTCGATCTACATCGGAGAGGGGCACATCAAGCACGCGACCAACATCTCGAAGAGAAGATTTGGCAGCCATTGTACCATAAGTGATGATTTGAGCTACTTGATTTTTACCATATTTATCGATCACATAGTCGATTACTTTTCCTCGACCTTCATCATCAAAGTCAATATCTATATCCGGCATAGAGACTCTTTCCGGATTCAAGAAACGCTCAAAAAGTAAATCGTACTTAATAGGATCTACATTTGTAATTCCTGTACAATAAGCCACAGCTGATCCAGCCGCAGAACCTCGACCAGGTCCCACACTTACACCCATTTTACGGGCAGTACTAGTGAAATCTTGTACAATTAAGAAATAACCTGGATAGCCTGATTTTTCAATAACCGAAAGTTCAAAATTGAGTCTTTCTTCGGTGATCAGATCGATTGTGCC
>CALGJW010000550.1 GCA_937930025.1 uncultured Saprospiraceae bacterium
CCCGATGAATCCGACTAATCATGTACACCGGCTTATCCTGCTTTTCTTTATACAACCAATTTAATCTGGTCATTCCCTCCGGTGGAGCGTCCACAGCTTTTCCATAGAAATATGGTGCATAACTTTTATACCCATGATGCATAATAATCCCTTCGTCTGCATGCTCCTTACAAAATTCAATAGCTGCTCGTTGACTCAATTGTTCTATTCTTCCAATAAAAAAGAAAAGACCTACGAATAAAAAAAGAAGGGTGGCTACAAAAATAGAATTGAGTCTAAAGGAAGTATTGCTCTTAGTGAAAAACAAAATAAAAATCATCGAAGCACCACAAAGTATCCCTGGGATATAAGTCCAAATCGGCCAATCTACAGGAGTGGAAATGGTTGCCATCAGTTCAATATTATTGGGTTGATCTAAAATCAAATTTAAGTTGCTCATCACAAAAGGTAAACTTAAAGAAGCAATGGTTAAGAGCAAGGCATTTACTAATAATCCAATGCCTAGTCCTTTACTTAGTTTTTGTCCTAGTTCATATTGATACAAGGCGTAAGCTGCCAAGAAACTTAGTGGGAAATAAGCCAGGGAGGAGTAATGAACAATTTTAGATTGTACAATTGAAAAAAGTATGAGTACTACTGCCAGTAAAATCAACATCCATTTTCTCAATACATCAAGATGAATGTTCGATTGAGCGATAGGTTTAGGCTTGAAAATATTCTGCAAAGCAAACCAACTCATCGGAAAACAACCAAGCAGCACAACAACGAAGTGATAGCCTGGAAATCCACCATGACCAGCATCCTTAGTTTTGAATAACCTAATTTGATATTCAATGAACTGCTCGATGAACCAAGTTCCGTTGGTGGCGTATTCGTAAATGAACCAAGTACCCATGGTCAATACTCCGAAAAGCAAGGTGCTTATGATCGTTGATATTGGAATCCAATTTTTTCTTGGAATAAATAAAAAACCTAGCAACCAAACTAAACCCATAATAGCGATAACCACAGGACCCTTTGTCAGGACCGCTGCACCAAAAAATATTCCCGCTAAAATACCCGAACGGTAGTTTAGCTTTTTATGTTTTCCGAAGCTAGTATAAAAAAGATGAATGGCTCCTGCAAAAATTAAAGTATTGAAAAGTGGGTCTATGATGCCGGATCTAAAATATAAATAGGGTAGCAGTGAGGCTAACATGGCCAGAGCCCACCACCAACCAAAGCGTGCATTTACATATTTTTTTCCAAGGAAAAACAAATACTGAATCACGAAGATTCCTAGCAATGCATTAGGTAACCTTGCAGAAAATTCATTGATTCCGAAAAGGCGCATGCAAGTAGATTGTACCCAAAAAAACAAAGGAGGTTTTTCCCAGAAGGGTTCAAAGCCAATTTGTATTTGAGAATAATTTCCGCTGATGATCATCTCACGACTGATCTCAGCGAAATTAATTTCATCCCAATCGAATAAATGAACTCCGCCTAATCCCGGTAATAAGAAAACCACCGTAAGTAGTAAAAGGATAATATTTTCCCGAGAGATATTCATCTAATTTTTATTGCGATTCCACTTTTCCAATTGTCTCAAGGTGGCTCTTAAATCTTTAGGTAATTCTGCTTCTAAGGTTATTTGCTCTCCGTTGTCGGGGTGTTTAAATGTTAATTCTTTGGCATGTAAACTTAGTCGGGACAGCAATGGTTTCTCTTCTTCAAATTTTCCAGCATTAAATTTCTTTCCTTTAAAACTAGATAAGAACCAAGACTCTTTTTTCGCATAATCTTTATCGACTAATAAAGGTGTTCCAATGGATTTTAGATGAACTCGAATTTGATGTGTTCTTCCGGTGTCAATTTTTATTTCCACTAAAGCAATTTGCTGAAAGGTTTCTAATAGCCTATAATGACTGATAGCAACTTTACCATTCCGGTTGATTTTCATCTTTCCAGCATTGGAAGGGTCTGCAGCAATAGGACGGTCGATAGTTCCTTCGGTTGGACTTGGAATACCTTGGGTTATAGCCCAATATTTTTTATCAATCGTTCTATTTTGAAATTGCATGCTCATTGAACGATGAGCCGCTGTCGTCTTTGCGAAAAGTATAATTCCGCTTGTATATTTATCTAATCGATGAATAGGAATAATTGTCTCTCTGGTTTTTTCTAAAAATCCCCTTAGGTTGAGTAATTCAGGTCTAAACCGATCGGGAATAGAAAGTATGCCAGCAGGTTTATTGACAGCCACCAAAGATTCATCTTCAGAAAGGATAATTATATTTCTTTCGATTTTGGACATCTAGGAGATGTTATTTTTATCTATATCAGAAAAATGCTGGATGCCTCTCAAAAAATAATCTGCTACTATGGATTTTTTGTAAATCCCTTTGATTTTAATTTTTTCTGTATTTCTTCCAACGCTTATCGCTTTTGATTCATAAATTTTTCGTTTTCGTATTTGGAAAAATTTTGAATAGTAAGAAAAGTGAGCTTTAATGATGGCCCAACAATCCATCGGTCTGCCAGAAACCAGAAATTTAATTCCAGCAATGCCATCCAATTTTAAGCGAACAATAATATTAATGAATAAACTAAGTCCATGTTTATTCTTAGTAATCATGATCAAGCTATTTCTAAAATTCAGAAAAGTCTTTTTGGGGTTTTGATAACTCAATGTCCCTCCACCAAGATGATAAACAATTGATTTAGGTGCGTAGCGAATAGAGTAGCCCATGCGTTGAATCCGCCAACATAAGTCGATCTCTTCCAAGTGTGCAAAGAACTGCGGATCAAGTCCACCAACTTTTTTATACAAATCATTCTTAATCAGAAAAGCACAACCTGAGGCCCAAAAAATGTCAGATTCTTCTTCATACTGATGCTTGTCTTCTTCCAAGGTGTCAAATAATCTACCTCGGCAAAAAGGGAATCCCCATCGATCGATGTAGCCACCGGCAGCTCCGGCATATTCAAAATGTGTAGGCTTTTTGTCTGATAAAATTTTGGGCTGAACCACTGCTATAGTTTCATCACTTGTGATAACCTTCATGGCTTCTTGTAACCAATTTTTTTCTACACGCACATCAGAATTCATCAAAACGATGTATTCACTATCGATAACTGAAAGAGAGTGGGCATAACCACCTGTAAAGCCATAATTTTTATCCAATAACTGTAGTTCGGTGTTTGGAAATTTTCTTTTTAGTAAATCTATAGAATCATCAGTTGATGCATTGTCCGCAATGATGATACGCAAATTGGAATAGTCAGTTTGAAGGACAGAAGGCAAGTATTTTTCTAAATGTTCCTTGCCGTTGTAATTCAGTATTACGACAGCTACCTCAGGATCAATTTTGTTAGTCTTTTTTATCGCTGGATTTTTTTGTTCCGCGTTGAAAAAAGATTCCACAGAAATTTTGTCTTCAGCGATAGCCGCCTTTAAGGCATCTAGTGAATCATATTTTTTATCTCCTCGAATAAATTTTTCGATTTGAAGCATGATTTTTTTGCCGTAAATATCTTCGTCGAAATCAAAAATATTTACTTCAATACTCAAATTGGTCAAGTGATTAAGACTTGGTCTATCACCGATATAGAGCATTCCTTTTAAAGCAGTTTTTTCATTGCCTTCAATTGCAACCGTTACGGCATAGATACCCTGTTGCGGAATCAATTTGTATTTTTCATCCAGCTTTATATTCGCAGTGGGAAATCCGAGCGTTTTTCCCAACTTTTCACCCGTAACTACTTCTCCTCTCAGCGTATAGGAGTGTCCTAGTAATTCTTTGGCTTTCATCATTTCGCCTTCGGTAATTGCTTTCCGAACTTTTGAAGAAGAAATGGCCAAGTTGTTAATCTCTTCTTTTTGAATCTCAAAAACTTCAGGGCCGTCGATTCCCAATTCAGCTTTCATCAAATCAATATTCCCTGCACGATTTTTTCCAAACTTATGATCATACCCAATCACAATGTGCTTTGGGTTGAAATTCTTTAATAGAAAGTTGTGAATATAATCTGCAGGAGATTGATTGGAGAAAGACTCATTGAAGGGAACAATAATCAAATTATCTACTTTGTATTGATTCAACCAATAGATCTTTTCTTCGATACTATGCAGTAGTTTGAGGTCAGCAGTCCCTTTGGAAAGTACGATGCGAGGATGCGGATGGAAGGTTATGACGATACTTTCACCATCTTCCTCCTGAGCTAATTGAGTAATTTTCGAAATAATCTTCTGATGACCTAAGTGAATGCCATCAAAGCTTCCAATGGTAACCACTGAATTCCGAAATTGAGGTAATGCATTTAGATCAGTAAATACCCGCATGGAGCGCAAATATAAGGTCTTGAAAAGGATTTTTTCCCTTAAAGACCAACGTATATTATTGATTCAAAAAACTAAGCAGGAACTAGAATTGTTCTACTTTTGTTAATCGAAAACGCAAATCTGAGATATGGATAAAATGAAAGTGGTAGAGGCTCTTAGCAAAGTGATTGAGCCACAATCTGGAAAGGACTTGATAACCCTTAATATTGTAAGTAATCTCAAGGTAGAAGGTAGTGATGTGAGCTTTGTCTTGGAGTTACCTTCTATGAATTACCAACACAAAGGAGCCATAAACATGCGTTGCCAAGAAGAATTGATGCAACTAGATCCTAAGGCTCAGGTGCATATACATATGCAAGGCTCGGCGGCTCCTAAGACAGCTGCTGTCAAATCTCCGGCACTTTCTCAGGTTAAACACATAATTGCGGTGGCTTCCGGGAAAGGCGGTGTGGGAAAATCAACAGTAGCAGTAAACCTAGCCTTAAGTCTGCAGAAGTTGGGAGCGAAAGTGGGGATTATTGATGCTGATCTTTACGGCCCAAGTATTCCAACGATGTTAAACCTGGTAGGGCAAAAACCAAAAGTGCAAGATTTAGACGGTAAACAATATCTGGTTCCGTTACAACATAAAGGAATTCCTGTGATGTCTATTGGTTTCATTGTCGAGCCAGAACAAGCAGTTGTACTACGTGGGCCTCGTCTTGGATCGATTTTAAAGCAATTTATTGGAGATTGCCTTTGGCCAGAACTGGATTACATGATCATTGACCTTCCTCCGGGGACTGGAGATATTCAGTTGACTTTAGTTCAAACGCTCTCAGTAACAGGAGTTGTGATGGTGACCACCCCTCAGGAAGTAGCTTATGCAGATGCACTTAAAGCAATGAATATGTTCCTGTTATCTTCTGTAAATGTGCCCATTTTAGGAGTTGTTGAAAATATGAGTTGGTTTACCCCGAAGGAATTGCCAGACAACAAATATTATATTTTCGGAAAAGGAGCAGGGAAAAAATTGGCTTATGCCTCTCAATCCATTTTGCTAGGGCAAGTTCCGTTGATTCAGTCCGTTCGAGAGGGTGGAGACGAAGGAAAACCTACAGCCAGCGTCGAAGGAGAAGCGGCCAACTGTTTTGAGGAAATAGCAAAGAAAATGGTTCAGCAATTGATGCTTCGACTAGAAATGAAAGACCCAACGGCACCGGTTCAGATCAAATTTTGAAAAAGTGCTAAACCGAACGTACCTTTAGATCACTAATTAGCCTATATGTCTGTAGATGAAAAAAAAGCTTTGATGATTGCAGTAGATGCTGCCTTAGATTCGGTACGTCCTCATTTGGAAGTAGATGGAGGGAATATTGAGGTAGTCGATATCACTGATGATTTTAAGGTACATGTAAAGTGGCTAGGCAATTGTGAATCCTGCTCCATGTCTGCCATGACCATGAGGGCCGGAATCGAACAAACTATTTTAGCAAAAGTACCAGGCATCACCGGAGTGCTTGCCCTCAATGGATTGAATGCGGAAAAATGAAACGAAGTGAACTAGTCAGTCAGATTTTTAAAAAGAAAAGTTTTTTATGCGTTGGCTTGGATACTGATCCAGCCAAAATTCCTCCCCATCTCTTAGAATTAGAAGATCCCGTTTTCGAATTTAATAAGGCCATCATAGATTCTACTAAAGAATACTGTGTGGCTTATAAGCCTAATATCGCATTTTATGAAGCTTTAGGGGTTGCCGGATGGAAGAGTTTAGAAAAAACAATCAACTATATTCCTAAGACTCATTTTACCATAGCTGATGCCAAACGCGGGGATATTGGAAATACCTCCCGCATGTATGCAAAGGCCATGTTCGAGTCCATGAATTTTGATTCTATCACCGTTGCTCCATATATGGGAATAGATTCCGTTCAACCTTTTTTAGAATTCGAGGAAAAATGGGTGATCTTACTTGCGCTCACTTCTAACAAGGGGAGCCAAGATTTTCAGTTGATAGAAGACAAGGAAGGAGTTCCACTTTATAAAAAAGTATTGAGCCAATCGCAGGAATGGGGTAGCACAGAAAATTTGATGTATGTCGTTGGAGCTACGCATCCCGATTACTTTAAACATATAAGAGCAGTTGCACCGGATCATTTTCTTTTGGTACCTGGTGTTGGTGCCCAAGGGGGAGACTTGCATGGTGTTTGTGAACATGGGCTTAATGCTGATGTTGGGCTGTTGGTAAATTCTTCTCGTGGGATTATCTATGCGAGCAACGGAAAAGATTTCGGAGAAGCTGCCGGTATAAAGGCCAAGGAATTGGCAGATCAAATGAAAAATATTTTAGCGGAGCGAGAGATTTTATCAACCTAAACTTCGAGACTATGAAACATACCGGCCAATGTACAAAGTGTAGATCCTATAATGTGATTAAGAAAGAGGCTAATTCTATGCATCAACAAGACCAAGTTATTTTGAATTCTTGGGGGACAAAAAAAATCTACTTAGATAATTTCATCTGTACGGACTGCGGTTATTCTGAACGTTTTGTTCAAATGAATCCTAAGTCAGAAAAGTTAATGAAAGAACGACTAAAGAAGCAAGGAGGTGGATTTGATGAATACGTGTAGTTGTTTTAGAAAAACAAATTTTCACAAATTCCGCAAATTCTTCTCAATCTATTTTCTGAGTAATTAAAGTTAATTTGTGTCTGCCAATCACTGAATTAAATTTGAGTAATTAGAGCCAGTTTGTGTTTCCTTTTTTTGGAACACAAATTTTCACAAATTTCACAAATTGTCTTCGTATTAAAATTGAGTAATTAGAGCAATTTGTGTTTCCTTTTACCTTTCAATGTGCAATAATATCTGCACTTCCGTACCGCTTGGCTGTCCATCTTTATCCGTAAGATCTAGAAAATTAACGGTCGATTCGTGACCATATACATCAGATATCAAATTGATCCGTTCCTTGGAAATTATTGTTCCTAATGATTTATTTTTAAGCATAGATTGCGATTGAATTGCTTTAGATGCTTTACGACCGATCCCATTGTCCTTGATTCTAATTTCCAGAAATTCTTCTTTTTTACGAATTTTGATAGATAAGTGTTTGCTGCCATGTTCTTTGTTCAGTAGTCCATGCCATATAGAATTCTCGACATAAGGTTGAAGTAGCGCAGGCGGAATTTCTATAAAATCAGCTCCTACATCTTCGTCCATGTCAATTTCAAATGTGAACGATTCGCCCAATCTCAATTTTTCCAACTCTAGATAAAGACTGATGACATCTACCTCTTCTTGTAATCTAACAAACTTTGATCGGCTATTATTTAATATCTGTCGGATCAATCTTGAATATCGAATAATGAAAGTGCTAGCTTCTGCGTTTTTGTTTTGATTGATGAGAGATTTGATAGAGTTCAGACTATTAAATAAAAAATGTGGATTCATCTGAGAGGAAAGTGCCTTCAGCTCTAGCTCTGCCATCTGGGTACTGATCTTTTCTTTCTCTTCCTGTTCTCTGCGAATCTTAGATAAATAGTTCTTTAAGATCAACCAGGCGGTCAATCCCAGAAACAGGAAGGCTCCAAAATAAAAAGTCCAAGTTCTCCACCAAGGATAAGCGACATCAATGGTTATCAACTTCGGTTCACTCCAAACCTCATCACTATTTGATCCTTTAATCCAAAGCTTGTGAATCCCAGGACTTAAACCTGAAAAGCTAATATTTTTTCTATTGCCAATATCGATATAATCGTTCTGTACGCCTTCGAATTTATAGGCAACTTTGTTTTTCTCTGGCATCACATAATGTAATGACAATACATCGAGATCAATAAAATTTTGATTGTGAGCGACTGTGATCTTATCCAATTTTTCAATTGCAATATCAGATACATATTTCTTACCCATGACGTTTACACGAGACAAGACTACTTGCGGTGGCACTGGATTGATTCCGATTTTATTAGGATTGAATTCGTCGACACCTGTTTCTCCGCCGACAAAAATATTCCCTTCGTATTTTGCAAATGATCTATAATAGTAACGGCTATTCATAAAGCCATCTTTATTATCGAACGTTGTAATTTCTCTTGACTGTTTATCTATTCGAGCTAGATTTTTTTCTGTCATTATCCAGTAATTCAAACTATCATCTTGGATGATATCGCAGATATGGACATGCTGCAGACCATCTTTTATGCCTATCGAACTTATCGTCCCAGCTGATTGGTCGATGATGTCTAAGCCTGATCGGCCACCTACCCAGACATTGCCTTTATGATCAATATGGATCGCTTCGATCATGGAAGTAAATAACCGGTATTTTGGATCGGTAGCATCTTTATGATAGACTTTGCATTTGCCAGATTGTGGATAATAATGAAATAGTCCCTGATACCTTCCTCCGATCCAAATAGATCCATCGGTATCTTCAACGATTTGAGTGACGACATTTGCTTCAGGAAGGGCATCTTCACTATCAAATATGGAAGTGGTAGACATATCTGTCAGATCTAACTTATATATTCGTTTCATTTCACCGCCAACCCACATAATGTTTTTTCCGGCATAATACCCCCATCGCATAATCCGTGTGAATCGTTTTGTTTTTACGATTTGGTGAATATTTTTATCATACACATATACCCCTGCTCGCCCCATGATGACGAGCCTATTTTTGTCTATCTCAAGTATTTGATATATTCTATCATCGATCAATGGTGAATTGTCTTTCGTAAGCGATCTACTTGTACCTGTTTTTTTGTTAATGATTTTAATACCTCCATCAAACAATAGTCCAATGTATACATTCTCCTCATCGACGTATACACAGGTACTTGACTGCATCCTAGTATTGTCATAAATTATGGGGCTTATCTCTTTATTGGTTTTTGGTTGATGTTGAAAAGGAAAACTTCCAGGGCCCGCAAGCCAAAGTGTTCCATCTCTAGATACAAATGGTGATCTGAAATAACTACCTAAAATATTATATGGCAAATCGTTAGTCTCGAATTTAATCAGTTTCTTCTTTTTAAGATTATATTTATAAACCTTACCAGGTCGGATAAACGTCCATAAAAAATCCTCTTGATCTATGACCGACAGCATGTTTTGATTTGGAAAGATCACGCTATTATCTGATTCAAATAGTTGTTTTTTAGCATCAAATTTCAACAAGGCTTCTCCCCCTCTCACGAAATAAATATCTCCTGAAGCATCTTCTAAAATGGAATGTGTAATTGAACTAGAAAGTCCTTGGAGTGCGCTATGTTTTTTTACATTTTTATCTTTATCGATGGTGTAAAATCCATTCCTAGATCCTATCCAGAATGTTCTATGACGATCATTCAATAAGCTGAGGCCAGTGATTTTTTCTTTTATTTCTGGCAAGAAGTCGCTCTGTGATTCGAAGATCAAATTATCATACGAATTTTGTGTTAACTGCACACGTTGGATTCCGTCATTACCAAGGAGATAAATATTGTCGTGGTCATCATGCGTGATCGTTCTGATCTTGGAAAGATGTAATCCGCCTGAAGCCAAAGTATCCGACTTTATCCAGCGAAATGTATCAGAATCTCTATCTAGAATAGCAATGCCATAATCGTCCAAAGCAATCCATATATTCTTATGCTTGTCTTCATACGAACAATAAGCAAATACAGCTGGCAAGCCATCGATAGAATCTGACTTGACATAATGTCGGTAGGAATCTCCGTCATACCGGGTAATTCCTGATAAGTTAGAGGCCCAGATGTATCCATACGAATCTTGCATCATATGCATAGAAGTTGTCATCGACCCAAGGTCATCATCTAGATGTTGGAAACGGTTATTGTTTTGGCCATAGCTGTTGGCTACTAAGTTGCAAAACAAAATAATCAATATGGAAATTCTATTTGTCAAATAAACTGACCAGTTTTTCTTTTTTACTTCTTGATACTTTAACCTGCTTTCCGTTATTCATTAGCAAATAACCGCCATCCGCTTTTACATATTTTTGCATGTAGTCTATATTGACAATAAAAGAATTATGCGCTCTAAAGAAGTGATAATCACATAAGGCTTCTTCCAGATATCTCAGTGTTTTACTGATGTATAATTTTTCACCACCCACAAAATACACAAAACTATAGGCTCCATCCGCTTCACAATAAATGATATCCTTGAGATTGATAAATTCGGTTCCCTCTAAAGTAGGCAATGCTATTTTCTTAACATTATCATCCTCTAATGCTTTCAACTGATCGAGCAAAAATGTCACTTGATCGTGCGGTGACTTTATGGACTGCTGTGCTTCTACTTTTTTGATTGCTGCCTTGAGCTCATCCTTATCGATCGGCTTGAGCAGATAATCTGTCGCACTGATCTTGAATGCCTTCAACGCATATTTGTCATAGGCCGTCGTGAATACCACGGAAAAATCAATATCCCCAACCATCTCTAATAAATCAAAGCCACTAATAATAGGCATGTCTATGTCAAGAAATACCATATCTGGTTTGTGCTTATGGATCGATTTAATTCCTTTCTTTCCACCTTGACAAATATCTACAATCTCTATCTCTGGACAAAAATTGCGTAGATCATATGCCAATGCATTCAGACATTCTTGCTCATCATCTATCAATAAAGCTCTTATCATATTGGCACACTTAGTAATGAACGTACAAAATAGCATAATATCTACAAAGTGCAACAATGACTTTGTGAATGTGTCTTTCCATTTAACCATTGGTAGCATAGGACAGTTTGCAGAATTAGGTCAATACTAAATCCATTTGCTCATTTAAGATAACCATTTATCAGTTTGATCTGCCGTCCATCAATTGAGCACAACAGATACTTAAAATTGTTTTGATATTTGGTTAGCATATAAAAAAGAGGAGTGAAAACATAGGGTGTCATTTTGAATTCCCATTTTTTAAAACCTAAAAAAACAAGTATGAATTTTTTTAAAATTAGTTTCCCTAAACAAGCAATAATCTTGCTAATGTTTTTAACAGCGGTAAGTTGCTCCAATGATGAGGAACCAGATATGATCCAACTTGCGCCCCTAGAACTTGATTGCTCTACTTCACCAGCCGATGGAGAAACTGTTACATTAGAAGACAGAAGAATTGGTGTTGATTATATTATTAATTGTACCTATGGAGTAGCTGGTGATTTTATAGTTGACCCTGGAGTTACTATTCAATTTGGTGCGGATGCAGGCATCAAAGTAAGCACTAGTGGTTCGATACAATTATTAGGGAACACACAAGATCAGGTTGTTTTAACAGGAGAAGATCAGATCCCAGGGATCTGGAAAGGTGTTTTTATTCAAAGTAGTAATGTTAAAAATAAGATTGAATTTACTACAATTGAATATGCAGGAGGAGAAGCTTTCAATAGCAACGGAGATCAAGGAGCAGTAATCTTGTGGTCAGATACTCAATTGAATATGAACAATACCACTATTAGTAATAGTAAAACTTATGGACTTAATGCGAGTTACGGAGGAGACGAATTAATATTGGAAGACAATACAATCACTTTGTGTAATGCGCCAATGATTATTAAAGGTGCTTATCCCACAACAATTTCTGGAGGAAGTTATACGGGTAATACGTTAGATGCTATTATTGTTTCTGCGGATCAATTAACTGGCGAACATAACTGGCCTAAGCTTGATGTTGTTTATCATTTGCCGAATGGTATGCAAGTAATACCCGGTGGCACTTTAACAATAATGCCTGGAACGATCATGGCATTTGGTCAAGACTCAAGACTGTTTATTAATGAAGGAGCTAGTGGCCCTAAACCTAGTTTAGTCGCTGTCGGAACCCAAACAGACCCTATTGTTTTTACTTCAATTGACCAAACCTTTGGTGCTTGGAGAGGTATTTATTTTGATTCCCCATCTACATTAAATGAAATTGGATTTGCAATTATAGCAAATGCGAGCAATTCAGCTCAATCTGGTGCTATTGAAACATGGTATTGTACTGTTTTAAATGTTCATGATGTTCATTTTATAGATATTCAAAATTGTGCTCTATTCCAATACGTTAATAACGGATGCCCAAATCCCGTATCAACTAGCGATCTAAATTTTGATAATGTGGGAGATACCATTTGTGAAAATTGAGCGTAGATATTTGGTATGAATTACTGGTTAATTAATGGGGATATAGCAATATTTAAATCCAATTATAACTATGAAGAATCAATTAATAATCATTTTAATACTTTTCTCAGCATTCAATGCAGAAGCACAAATTGTAGAAATTCCTGACGCAAACTTTAAGGCCTATTTGGTAGGGAATATGGATATTAATACCAATGCCGATAGCGAAATACAAGTAAGCGAGGCAAGTGCGTATACCGGAGCTATCCAATGTTGGAGTTCATCTATAGCTGACTTAACAGGAATAGCTGCTTTCACCGCTATAACAGCTTTATCCTGCCAATACAATACATTAAGCGAATTAGATGTAAGTCAAAATAC